>CALAIJ010000212.1 GCA_937923365.1 uncultured Sulfitobacter sp. | reverse complement strand
CCAAGGCCGCCGACAATGGTCAGCACAGCCGCGCCGTTGCCCAGCTCAATGACCAGATCAAGCCCGTCGCGGGTGATCTTCAGGTCCTCGCGCCGGACAGAGGCCCCGAACTGCACCTGATCGATGACGCCAACGGCGTCTGGACGCTCGACAATGCGGTCGAAATCATAGTCCGCGCCAAAGGCATAAAGGTCTGCGCCCGAACCACCGACCAACGTGTCATCCCCCTGACGGCCATCCAGCGTGTTGGGGGCTGTGGGATTGCCCTCGATCAGGTTGTCGCCACGGTTACCGCCTGCGATTTGCAGAATTTCCTCAACATCGGAGGCATTAAGGAAGGTGCCGTCGGAGAATTCGAACCGCTCAATGGCGGAATCGATCCCAAGGAAATGGTTGCGCACAAGCAGCGTGTCGATGCGGTCCAGAATGGTGATCAGCAGATCGTTGCCATCTTTGGTGAACTCGATGTTGGCCTGTGTGATGTCATCGCCAAAGACGATGCGGTCATCAACGGGCACATTGAAGCCGGGGCGGTCGTTCCAGGAGGCCCGCTCGCGCACGTCGATGATGACGTCATTGCCGTAGCCTACGTCGAACAGATAGGTGTCGCCGCCATCACGGCCGACCAGCGTGTCGTCACCGCCCTGCCCGTCAAATGTCTCGGCAAAGTTGGACCCGACAAGGCTGTCATCGGCATTATCGCCGACGCGGTCGATGTCTTCGGGGTTGAAGTCGGTGAACTTGAGCGTGACATCGTCGAACTGGAAGAACTCGATGGCGTGGCTTTGCTGGGCGGCGCGGACATACTGGTTCTCCAGCGTCAGCACGTCATCGGTGCCCTCGATGGAGATGATCAGATCAAGGTCGGTCCGCGTGAACGTCACCTGCGCACTGGTCAGCCCGCTAAAGTCGATGGTGTCGGTGCCCGCGCTTGCGAACAATGCAGTGGAATCGTCGAACAGCGTGTCCTGACCATAGCCCAGACCAAAGACATAGGTGTCATTGCCGCTCATGCCTTCCAGACGGTCATTGCCAAGGCCGCCATCCAGACGGTCACTGTTGTATTCAAAGCCGTAGACAATATCGTCGGCATCGGTCCCGGCGATATCAACATAGTGCTGCATCAGCTTGTACTGATCCCAGAGCGTGCCATCGGCAAAGACGATCTCTTCGACCATGTTGATAAAGCCGACCAGCAGGACGTAATCGGTATAATCGGACAGGATCACCTGATCCGTGGTGCCGCTGACCTGCATGCGTAGCGTATCGGTTGACCCGTCGCGGATGAAATCAAGGTCGGTCCATGTCAGCCCGTCGATGAACTGCAAACGGTCGTCTTTGGGACCAAACAGGGCAGAGCTGTAATCTCCGTCCTCGATGACATCACTGCCGTAGTCGCGGCCATAGATATAGGTATCAAACCCTTCGATGCCGGTCAGGTAGTCATCCCCCGCGCCACCATCCAGCGTGTTGTCGTTGAGAACGCCATAGATGGCGTCATCGCCTTCCGTCTTGGCATTGGCGATGACCTGATCGATGACCTCGGCGGCTTCCAGCCCTGCGGCGTTCTCGAAGATGATCTTTTCGATCAGGTTGGGCGAGACGAAATCAAGACCGGTATCGGTGCCCATCGCTTCGGCAAAGAAGCCGAGGTTAAGGCGCATGCCGCCAAACTGACCAATCAGCGTGACCGTATCATCGGTCAGATTGCCGTCCTCGTCCTTGAGCGTAATCAGCAGGTCGTCGCTGGCCCCGTCACGGGTAAGGTGCAGATCATCCCTGTCGATATCGCCACGGAACATGAGGAAGTCAAAGCCCGCTTCGACCGGCCCGAAAGAGAAGTTGCCCTTGTCGTCGATGACATCCTGACCGTCGCCCCGACGGATGTAATAGGTGTCGCCACCCGCGCCACCACTCAGGAAGTCATTTCCAAGTCCGCCAAACAGCACATCGCCGGAACCGGAGCCATAATAGGCATCCGCCTCGTCCAACTCGCCACGGGCATAATCGATAACTTCGAAGGCCATCCGGTACCGGTTCCAGATCGTGCCATCGGCAAAGATGATCTCGTCCACGCCGGACTGCACCCGCGTGCCGTCCATCAATATTTCGTTCAGCTCACCCAGGAACTGGTCCTCTAGACGCACGAAATCATTGCCGTCGTTGTAGAACAGGATCATGTCCTGACCGTCGCGCACGGCTGTGACATCCTCGGAGAACAGATGCACAAACCGCAGCTGATCGGTGTCCCCCAGATCGCGATCAAGGATCAGATCTTCGCCGGAATCGCGCCCGACAAAGTAGATGTCGGTCTGCACATCATCGGTATAGGCCTGCGCATTTGCGGGATAGCTGCCCGTCACAAAGGTGTCGCCCTCGGTGAGATAGAAGAAGTTCACACCCTCCTGGCTGACCATTTCCGTATCGGTAGGCTCATGGGTGACCAACCGCCGCTCTTCGACACCAAAGGCGTTTGCGATTGCAGCGATATCGATATCGACATCGACGTTTTCGAAGGCCGCGATGAGCATCTGCATCACATAGGCCTGGTCGTATTCTGCTTTACTTTCAAAGAAGTAGTTCACATCGCCTGCGCGGTAGTCGGGCAGGATCTGCATGACGATGGGGTTCCAGTCGAGGAAGTAGTCATAGACCGCATCATCAACATTGCTGGCGGGGGCCGATTCAAAGATCGCCTCGAACATTGGCGCCAGTTCGCGCTCGGTGGTGGGACGGTATTCATCAAATTCGATGTCGTACTCTATCCCGCGCGAGAACTCGGAAAGGCCGGACTGGAACGCCATCCGCACGGCAAGGCGGTAGCTGGTCAGCGTATACTGCTGCATCAGCACACCGGCGAGGTCGATCATCGGATCGATGACGGATTCGTAGGTGTCCTCTGACAGCGTATAGCTGCCGCCCTCGACCACGCGGTAGTCGATCAGACCGGTGTCATTGTCGAGCACGGCGCTCAGCATTTCGGGACGGTATTCGATGCCCACCAAGGAGGTGGCAAACTGCATCTGACCCGGTGTCAGGGACACGACGCGGTAGGCACTGTCATCGCTGACGCCGACTTCGTCGAGGGTATCGAGATCAACGACATAGTTGCGCAGGTTGAATTCACGCGAATCGCCGGTCTTGAACTGCAGCTCAAGCGCGCGGTCCAGATTGCGCGCCCAGACAAGGAAGGTGCCGTCCTGATCGGTGACTTCAACGGTATAGTCGACCGTGATGCCGTCCGTGACGCGGAAGCCGATCTGCTCGACGGGGATGCCGGCAAAGGGGCTAACCTGGAAGTCTTCGGTACGCCATTCCTGACCCTCGGTACGCGACAGGGCAAGGATGTCCTCGACGGTGGGCTGGGCGATCACGGCGCCGCCTTCGTCGGTGATCTGGCGCCCGCTGGCCAGACGCCAGCTGCCGTCTTCGTTCTGGATGCCGTAGTCATCGACAACCGCACGGTCATCGACCAGACGCACCAGATAGGGCGCGCTGTCACGGAACTGCGGGTTGCTGACGCGTGTGGCAGGCGACCATGCCTGCTCCAACTGCCATGTCTGACCGGCACCGGCAGTCTGCGCCATGACATCTTCAAGCGTGGGCCGGTCAATGACCTGACCTGCGCCGTCCAGCACATCTGCGCCGCTTTCCAGCGTCCAGAAACCGCCTGTTTCGTCCTCGGTGTAGATACCGCGATCGGCCAGCGTGACACTGCCGTCCACATCCGTATCCAGCAGGACCGCCACCAGCTCGCGGGAGGTCTCCTGCGTCTGACCCCAATAGCTGAGAACCGGCCCGACATGATCGACAAGCTCAAAGAACTTGGGCGCGGTCATGGCCTCGGACGCGACCCTGACAATCTCTGCCAGTTCGATGTCATTCGCCATGGCGACGCTGAGGTCGGTAAAGCCGCCAAAGCCCTTCAGATCAAGCGTCAGGTTCTGCTGCCACGCGGCAAGACCGGTTTCGCCAGCATAGATGGTTTGCGTGTCGTTGGTCTCAAAGATCGTGTCGAACGCCAGACGGATGGAGCCATCGGCAAAGGTCACATCGCCAACCGCAAGCAGGTCGGCACCCTGGGGTGTGGTGACGTCGATCTCGGTAGAGGTCAGCGAGATGGAAACGATGCCAAGCGCGTCAAGACCGAACAATTCGCCATCGTCGGTGATGCCGTCCTCGTTCTGGTCCTGCCAGATCAACAGATCGGTCCAAACCGCATCCGCGCTGGTAATCAACCCGTCTTCGTTACCGCCCATGCCGGCGGCATCGTACTGCGCGAGATCGGCAAAACCGCCGTCGAACTGGTTGCCGAACATCTCGGACAGATCGTCGATCCGGTTGTTGTCGTTCAGGTCGCGCACAAGGAAGCCGTCGTCACCCTTGAGCCAGCCTGTCTTCTCCTTGAACTGGTCGTTGTCGAGATCGAAGAAGACATTGCCGTCCAGCAACGCGATGGTTTCCAACCCGTCGCCATCAAGGTCGATGGTCAGCGGATCAATCTCAAGCGTCCATGCCATGCCCTTGGCCAGACGGATCGCAGCACCGCCGACCCAGATAGCGGCGCTGGCAAGGGAGTAGGCCTCCCATGCAGCAATCAGGAGGCCCGCAACGGGTGTGGCCTTGATAAATTCCTTGGCGATGGCGACGCCGCCCATGATGACAGAGAAGACATCGGGAAAGCTGAACAACATCCCCAGATCCGACGTCGCACCTGACAACGAATTCTCAATCGGTGCGTTCAGTTCCGTGGGATTAGGCGCAAGCGCCGTCGTAAAGAACTTGCCCGCCTGATCGAACTGGTAGTTGCGCACAGTCTGGTAGTTGCTGCTGCCATCCCCGTCGGCGGGGCCTTTGGGGACCAATTGTCCTGTGACCAGCTTCCACATGACGTCGCCGGTATTGACCACCCGCATGGTACCGTTGTTTTCGGCGACATAGGCCATGAACGGCAGCCATGTGTCATAGAAAATCCGCAGGCCTGTCGCGGCAGAAGTCACCAAAGCGGTGTAATCTGCATATTGACCGATGATGCTGGTAAACAGCCCGCCCCCGCCGGAAAGGCTGCCGAAGGTAAACACGGCCATGCCGGGGGTGGTGTTACCCCCCGTCAGCGGAACGCCGTAGAAGGTCAGGATGTCCTGTTGCTGCGGGTCCATGATGGTCGTGCCGGCTGCAAAATAGAACCGGTCGCGGTTCTCGAACGTGTCTGGCGGTTCGGCCACGGGCGGGCCTTGCACGCCGGGCTGCAAAATCTGGCCTGTCTCCAGATCACCGTACAGAATACCGCCGGGGGTGTAGTTCAA
>CALAIJ010000211.1 GCA_937923365.1 uncultured Sulfitobacter sp. | reverse complement strand
GTGGAAAACGAAAAAGACCTTGCGCGTCTTGTCAAAGAACAGGCGCGCCCCGGAGATATGGTTGTCTGCTTGGGGGCAGGCACCATTAGCACATGGGCCAACGCGCTGCCGGCCCAACTTGAAGCATTAAAAGGAGCAGCTGCATGACACCTCTTTTCTGGATCGCCCTCACATGGGTTCTGGCCACCATCATGGTGGGCCGCCTGCCTGTCGGGCAGCGTATCATACCGGGCGCGATGCTCATGGTGGCGGGGATACTGATCTCGCTGTCGATGGGCGTGACGCTGGGATTTTGGTCCGCCATACTGGGCTTTGGGGCGGTGTTTTCGCTGTTTCCGAACCCGCTTCGCCTGATCCGTGCACGCTATCGCGGCGAAGACATCCAAATGAACGCGCAGGTCCTGCGCTACATGGTTGTCCCTGGTGATCTGTGAGCAACCCACGCTGAAGGGCCAGCGCCCATGACGTTGCTCTGGCTCTGCATTGCATGGGTTTTTGCCAGTGCAACCGTGGCGATGCTGCCGATGCGCAGGCAGTATATTCCCGGCGTGGCGCTGCTGCTTGCAGCGCCAGTGCTGATCTTCATGATCGGCATGCAGGTGGGCTGGCTGCCCGCCGCCTTGGGTCTTGCCGCGTTTATTTCCATGTTCCGCAATCCGCTGCGCTTTATCATTGCCAAGATGCGCGGCCAAAATCCGCAGGTGCCCCGATGAGCGTCTCTATCATTCTGGCCTGCCTTTGGGCCGTGATCGCCAATGTCATCGCGATGACCCCCAGCAAGGACCACCACTGGCGCAACGCTTACGGCTTGATTGCGATCGGCATTCCGATTGTCGGCTTCGTCACTGCCCAGCACGGCCCATGGGTCGGCTTGCTGGTGCTGGCGGGCGGGTGCTCCATCCTGCGCTGGCCAGTGATCTATCTTGGCCGGTGGTTGCGCCGGAGTTTTGCGCGCAAAGGGCAAGGAGCGGCAGAATGAGCGGGCTGGTTCTGGCATTGGTCTTTTGTCTGGCCGTCTGGATGCTGGCCTGTGGCTGGTGCGGCTATCGTGCGCGGTTTGTCATGTTTCTGGGCGTCCTTATTGGCGGTCTGGCTGTGAACCAGATGTGGATGATGGTGGGCCTCAAGGCCAACGCGCTTGAGCCGAACCTGATCCTCGCCCAAGCTGCGGCAGTTTGCTATGCGCTGACAGCATTGGGCTGTGGCTGGCTGGCGGGGCGCATCGCACGGCAATGGCAGGCCAGCCGAGTAGAGAGTTAGCTCCTTAGCCAAGTGTCGCTGCAATGTTCCTGATGATCATCCTCTCATTGATCGGCTTGGCCTTAGGCGTTGGAAACAAATGGCGCATATTCTTGGTCTTGTTGTTCTTGCTCATTGTCCCGGTGGTTGGATTTGCGATCTACGAATTTGCGTTTGCGCCGCCTGAACAGCGAAGGGGAATGGGCCTTGGCCTGCTAATGGGTTTTGCCGGCGTCACTCTCGTGCTGAGCGTTGTGGCCTTTGGCCTTGGCGCGGTGTTGGGCATGATATACCGCTATTTTGAAGGCTAAGGAAACGTGATGTCCCAACTGAACCTGCCCGCAGTGCGCGGCAAACTCACCCCTGACCGGACCCTAAGCGACCTTACGTGGTTGCGGGTTGGCGGGCCTGCGGACTATCTGTTCCAGCCTGCGGATGTGGATGATCTTTGCGCGTTTCTCAAAGCATTGCCTGACAACGTGGCCGTGTTCCCGATGGGCGTCGGCTCTAACCTCATTGTGCGCGACGGCGGGCTTCGCGCAGTCGTCATCCGGCTGGGGCGCGGGTTCAACGGGATCGAAATTGCGGGCGGCCATGTCACCGCTGGGGCGGCTGCTTTGGACGCCCATGTGGCGCGCAAGGCGGCGGACGCAGGGCTGGACCTGACCTTTCTGCGCACGATCCCCGGGGCTATTGGCGGGGCTGTACGGATGAATGCGGGTTGTTACGGCAGCTATACGGCGGATCACTTTGTGCAGGCCGAGGTCGTCACGCGGCGTGGGGAGGTCGTGACCCTGACCGCGGCTGACCTTGCCTTTGAATACCGCCAGACCAAACTGGCCGAGGGGGCGGTGATCATCTCAGCCACCTTTGCACCGCCCAAGGGCGAGGCGGCAGCGCTGCACGCCCGCATGGAAGAGCAATTGCAAAAACGTAATGACACGCAGCCCACCAAGGACCGTAGTGCTGGCAGTACCTTTCGCAATCCGGCGGGTTTCAGCTCAACCGGCCGCGCAGACGATGTACATGATCTGAAGGCCTGGAAGGTCATCGACGACGCCGGTATGCGCGGCGCGCGGCGTGGTGGGGCGCAAATGAGCCCCAAACACTCCAATTTCCTGATCAACGCCGATAATGCCACCGCCGCCGATCTGGAAGGATTGGGCGAAGACGTGCGAAAAAAGGTTTACGATTCCAGTGGTATCACGCTAGAGTGGGAAATTATGCGGGTCGGCGAATTCACAGGCGATTGACCCCGTAGCAGAAAGCCGCACAAGCGGTATCAAAATAAGAAAGACCGCAAAGGTCTTGGGAACAGAGGCACTCCGGTGGGTACGTCGAGCAGACAAACCCCGACAGTGGCGGTATTATTGGGCGGACCTTCGGCTGAGCGCGAAGTGTCTTTGTCTTCGGGCACGAGTTGTGCCGCCGCCTTGCGGGAACGAAACTATAATGTGGTCGAGGTCGATGCTGGCCCCGACCTTTGTGCTGTTTTGCTGGATCTCAAGCCGGACGCCATTCTGAACTGCCTGCACGGGCGTTGGGGTGAGGACGGCTGTGTGCAAGGCTTGCTTGAGTGGCTGGGCATTCCCTATAGCCATTCCGGCGTGCTGGCGTCCGCCCTTGCGATGGACAAGCAGCGCTCCAAAGAGGTGTTCCGCAGTGTCGGTCTGCCCGTGGTCGAAAGCGTTATCCGCGCGCGCGACGACGTGCGCGCAGCCCACGTAATGCAGCCTCCCTATGTGGTCAAACCCAACAACGAAGGCTCCTCCGTCGGGGTCTATCTGGTCAGCGAAGAAAACAACGGCCCGCCGCAACTTGACGATGACATGCCCGAGTTTGTCATGGTTGAACAATTCGCCCCCGGACGCGAGCTGACCACGACCGTCATGGGCCAGCGCGCTTTGACGGTCACGGACATCATCACCACCGGGTGGTACGATTACGACGCCAAATACAAAGAGGGTGGATCGTCGCACATTCTGCCCGCCGATGTGCCGCAAGAGATTTTCGAGATGTGCATGGATTTTGCCCTGCGCGCGCACAACGCTTTGGGGTGTCGCGGTGTCAGCCGCACCGATTTCCGTTGGGACGAATCCAAAGGCGCAGACGGGCTTGTGCTGCTTGAGACC
>CALAIJ010000210.1 GCA_937923365.1 uncultured Sulfitobacter sp. | reverse complement strand
CCCACGTTGGGGTCGAAAAAACGGCGGTTGAAGGCCAAGAAAACTCGGGGCGAGGTCAAGGCCCTGCGCGGCAAGGTCGATCCGTCCAACTGACGCGCGCCCGTAAGGTGGGCCTCCGGACCACCACCCCCGTCAAAGACGGCGCAGCACGTAGATATCCATGATCCAACCGTGATCTGTGCGCGCCTTGGCTCGCATCTCGATGATACGCGCGCTGACCTCCGCCAGTGGCCCCTCGCAGATGATCTGCTCTGCCATGCCGACATAGCCGCCCCACCAGATGTGAAACTTGGCGGCATCCAGTGTTTGAAACGCGCAGGCCCCGTCGAGCATGACGGCAATCGTCTCCGCCCCTTCCGGCCAGCCATGGTCGCGCAGCTGTCGTCCCGTGGTGACCGTGAACGGCGCGCCGATGTCGTTGATTGGGATGGCATGGGCCGCTGTGAGTGCCTGCAACGACGTGATGCCGGGGATCACCTCAACCTCTGGCGCAGGGTCCAGCCTTGCCGCAATCCGCAACGTGCTGTCGTAAAGCGACGGATCACCCCAGACCAACAGCGCCACGCGCGTCGCCTCTGGATAGGGCGCCATCGCCCCGACCCACGCTGCCGCAATCGCGTCATGCCAGTCATCCACACGCGCGCGGTAATCGGCTGTCGCCTCGTCCCGCTGGGGCAGGTCAAAGCCCACGATCCGCGTCGCCTCGTTGGTCAGCACCTCGTCGCAGATGGCCTGCCGCAGCTCGGCCAGATCGGCCTTGCCGCTGCCCTTGCGCGGGATCAGGATCAGGTCCTGCGCATTAAGCGCGCGAATGGCCTGCAACGTCAGGTGTTCGGGGTTGCCCGTGCCAATGCCGATCAGCGTCAGATGCATCAGCTTGGTATCCTTGCGATGGCCTTGGTCCGCAGCGTGCCCAGCACGCGGGCGTCGGGGAATGTCCCGTCCTTTGATCTGGCATATAGCGCGGCAAAGTTCTGCAAATCGGGCACGTCGACGATGGTGATGTCCCCGAACAGATAGGCCGTCTTGCCCGCCTCTCTGAATGCCACCGTTTGCGGGCGGGTGCAGCCGGACATGCAGTCAACGGCGCAGACCTCCAACGCGGGCAGTGCGGCGCGCAGTGTTTCCACAAACCGCCCGTCCGCCGTGCAGGTCTCGCAGACGAACATCTTCACCCGTCGTCCTCCGCCAGCGCACCATAGAAAATCAGCGCGGGCGTGCTGCTGGTTGTCTCCTCCAGATGCTGCGCGAGCGTCTGGATTGTAAAGCGCGTGACCTTCTCGGCGGGGGTTGAGACAGCCTCGGCCAGTAAGGCGGGCGTCTCGCCCGCCAGCCCGTGACCCATCAACCGCTGTGCCAAAGCGGGGAACGTCCGCTTGCCCATATAGACCACCGTTGTGGCCATCGGATCGGCAAGGGCGGCCATGTTCACGTCACCGGGCAGACCGCCCGTGACATCCGCGCCCGTGATGAACTGCACCCGCCGCGCGGTAAGCCGCCGCGTCAGCGGAATACCCGCCGTTGCCGCCGCAGCAGAGGCGGATGTGACACCGGGAATGATCTCGAACGGGATACCCTCGGCGCGCAGCGCGGTCAGCTCTTCTTCCAGCCGTCCGAACATGCCGCTGTCGCCGGATTTCAGCCGCACCACCCGCAGCCCCGCCTTGGCATGATCGACCAGAACCCGACTGACGTGATCCTGCTTGGGTGACGCACGCCCCGCCCGTTTGCCCACCCCGATCAGGTCGGCGTCCTTGGGCGCGTGCTCCAGAATGGGGCCGGAACTCAGGTCGTCAAACAGCACCACTTCGGCGTTCTGCAAGCGGTCCACCGCCTTGACGGTCAGCAACTCCGGATCTCCCGGACCGGACGACACGAAAGAGACAAACCCGCTCACGACGCCGCACCGATCAGGTGAAAGAATGTGCCCGTGGCCACGCCGCCCCCCTCGAAAGTGCGCACCGATCCGGTCTCCTCCACCGTCACATCGTTGCTGTCGGAGATCGCGGCCAAAGGCGCATCGGGTTCTTCCAGAATGGTCGCATAGTGGAACTCGTGCCCGCGCAGTGCCGCCCCTGCGCCATAGCCGGGGATGGCGGCATTCAGGTCCGCCTTGCGGTAGCCCAGATGGAACTTGCGCTTGGCAAAAGACGTCTCGACCCCCAGTAATCCGGCCATCCGGTGGCGCACGCCTTCCTTGTCGATCAGGCCTGCGCCCATGGCCATGTAGCCCCCGCATTCGCCATGCACGCGCTTGGTTTGCGCGAAACTTTGCAGCCCGCTGCGAAAGGTCTCGGCCGCGGCCAAAGTGCCTGCATGCAATTCGGGGTATCCACCGGGCAGCCAGCAAACATCCGCACTGGGGTCGGGTGCTTCATCGGCCAAGGGCGAGAACGGCAAAACCTCCGCCCCCGCCGCGCGCCAACCGGCCAGCAGATGCGGATAGACAAACGCAAATGCGCTGTCCTGCGCCAGCGCAATCCGCTGTCCGGGGGGAATGACGCGCGCAGGCTCCGGCGCGGTCTCAAGCGTGCCTTGGGCAGCCGCGCGCAAGGCGGCGATATCCACATGCTCGGCCACGAAGGCAGCTGCTTCGGCCAGAAGCTCGGGCAGGTTCTCCTGCTCGCCCGCCTGTACAAGGCCCAGATGCCGCTCGGGCATCTCGATCTCTTTGCGGCGCGGGAGGGAGCCCAGAACCTTGATGCCCGCCGTCTCCATCCCGACGCGCACCAGCGCGTCATGGCGCGGCGAGGCGACGCGGTTCAGCACAACGCCCGCAAGGTTCACATCAGGCCGCATGGACTTGAACCCAAGTGCTGTGGCCGCCACCGATTGCGCCGCCCCCGAAACATCGAGGACCAGCACCACAGGCCAGCCCATCATCGCCGCGATGTCCGCCGACGCGCCATTGCCACAGGCGCCGGGGATTGCGACACCGTCGAATAACCCCATGGAGCCTTCCCCAAGGATCAGGTCCGCGCCCGCCGCATTGCCCACCAACCCGTCAATGGTGGCACGCGGCATCGACCAGCTATCAAGGTTGAATGACGCGCGCCCTGAGGCCGCCGTATGAAATGCCGGATCAATATAGTCAGGCCCGCTTTTGAAGGGCTGGACCTGCACGCCCTGATCGCGCAAAGCGGCCAAAAGCCCCAGCATTAGGGTCGTTTTTCCTGTGCCCGACGCGGGCGCGGAAATCATCAGACCGGGGGGGATCATACGTCCGTCTCCGGAAAGCGCGGGTCGGTGCCCACAGGCCGGAAACGGCGGTCATAATCCCCTGCATAGAGCCTGCTTTCGGTGAATTCCTCGGCTCCGATGGCGTGGCCCACAAGGATCAGCGC
>CALAIJ010000209.1 GCA_937923365.1 uncultured Sulfitobacter sp. | reverse complement strand
CTCTTGCAGGATCGTGCCGCCTGCATCTTCGGCAACGGCACAAACCGCCTCCGGATCGCTGTCATAGAGCCTGATTTCGATGCCCGCCCCGCGTGGCGGATTCTCTGGCAGCAGCCCGAGCAACGGATTGCTGTGATAAGTGCCGTCACTGTGCAGCTGAAACACCTGATCCCCGTAGGTCATGATCGCGAAGTCTTCCGTGGGCTGAAATGCTCTCATGCCGAAAACAGTCTCTAAAAAGGCGACTTCGCGTGCCACATCGCGCACCAGAAGGTTCAAGCCGATGCCGCGCAGCCCTGCGCCAAAGTCCTCGGCCGAAATACTGTCGTAGTCCATGACGTCCCCCGCTTGATCCTGCCTGAACCCTGTGAAATATTAGGACATGACGCAAGACACATTCCCTACATGGCCCGATATCGCTGCCGATCTGGTGAACACTGCCGCTGGTCGCGCTTCTGCTGACATGATTATCCGTGGCGGTACTTGGGTGAATGTCCACACCCGCGAGGTCTTGCCGGATCATGACATCGCCATAACCCGCGGTCGCATCGCCTTTGTCGGCTCGTCGGCAGAGCACTGTCGCAGTGCTGACACCAAGATCATCGAGGCAAATGGCCGCTACATGATCCCGGGCTTGTGCGACGGACACATGCACATTGAATCAGGCATGCTGACCCCTGCCGAGTTTGCCCGTGCCGTGATCCCCCATGGCACAACCAGTATGTTCACCGATCCGCATGAGATTGCCAATGTGCTGGGCCTACAAGGCGTGCGCATGATGCATGACGAGGCGCTGATGCAGCCCATCAACATATTCACGCAGATGCCCTCTTGCGCGCCGTCTGCCCCGGGGATGGAGACGACAGGGTTCGAAATCTCAGCCTCCGACGTGGCCGAGGCAATGGAATGGCCCGGCATCATTGGGCTGGGCGAGATGATGAACTTTCCCGGTGTCAGCAACGCGGACCCGCAGATGCTGGCCGAAATGGCTGCGACCCAACGCGCGGGCAAGACCGTGGGCGGGCACTATGCTTCGCCCGATCTGGGACCAGCATTCGCGGCCTATGTGGCAGGCGGTGCGGCGGACGATCATGAGGGCACCTGCGAGGCGGATGCGATCACCCGTATGCGCCAGGGAATGCGGTCGATGATCCGTCTGGGCAGTGCCTGGTATGACGTGGAAACCCAGATCACCGCGATCACGGAAAAGGGTCTGGATCCGCGCAACATGATCCTCTGCACGGATGATTGCCACTCTGGCACTTTGGTAAACGACGGCCATATGAACCGCGTGGTGCGCCATGCGATTGCTTGTGGGTGCGACCCGCTGATTGCCTTGCAGATGGCGACGATCAACACCGCGACGCACTTCGGGCTGGAGCGTGACATCGGCTCGATCACTCCGGGGCGGCGCGCGGATGTGATCCTGACCTCTGACCTGACCACCTTGCCCATCGAAACAGTCATTGCCCGTGGCCAGATCGTCGCGGAAGATGGCGTGGTGCAGGTTGATTGCCCACACTACGACTGGCCCGACACGGCGCGCCTGACCGTGAACATGGCACGCGATCTGACCGGAGGGGATTTCACCATCCAAGCGCCCCAAGGCGCCAACGCCGTGACCGCCAACGTGATCGGCGTGGTGGAAAACCAGGCACCGACACGCGCACTGCAATTTGAACTGCCCGTGACCGAAGGACGTGTGCAGGCAACGGGCGAGGTCGCTCAGATCGCTTTGGTAGAGCGCCACCGCGCGACGGGGGGCGTGGTGAACGCCTTTGTCTCGGGCTTTGGTTATGAAGGACGCATGGCGATGGCCTCCACAGTGGCGCATGACAGCCACCACATGATTGTGGTGGGCACAGACCGCGATGAGATGGCCTTGGCCGCCAACCGCCTGCGCGATGTGGGTGGTGGCATCACGATCTTTCGCGATGGCGCAGAACTGGCGCTGGTGGAGCTACCCATCGCGGGCCTGATGTCAGACCAGCCGGCGGTGGACGTGGCCGCGGCAGCGGACCGTATGATGCAAGCAATGCGGACATGCGGGTGCACCTTGAACAACGCCTACATGCAGCATTCCCTGCTTGCGCTCGTGGTGATCCCCGAATTGCGCATCTCGGACCTTGGGCTTGTAGATGTACGCAGCTTTGAATTCACACCGGTGATCGTTTCTTGAGGGCGGCTCTCTGCGCCCTGATGACACCGGTCTTGAGGATGACACCAAGCCGCGAGGATTTGTGGCGAAACTAAAGGGCCTGTTCGGGCTCCAATAACAATAAGGAACAAAAGACATATGAACACACCGACAATACTGACACCCGACACGCCGCATGCCGAAGCCTTTACCGATGCGACGGCGGCAGTCGACCGCTTGACGGAGCTTTACACGGCCGCGACAACGTTCCTGCGCGAACGCTTTACTGCGGCAATGGAAATCGCGCCCGAGCCAAGCCGTATCCGCGCGTTCTATCCAGAGGTGCGCTTTACCACATCAAGTTACGCACAGGTGGACACGCGATTGGCCTTTGGGCACGTTTCCTCTCCGGGGACGTTTGCGGCGACGATCACGCGACCTGACCTGTTCCGTCACTACCTGATCCAGCAGATCGGACTGTTGATCGAAAACCATGGCCAGCCCGTGGTGATCGGTGTGTCAGAGACACCTATTCCGGTGCATTTCGCGGTGACCTCGGACGCAGCGCTGAACATCCCCCAAGACGGTGCAGCGGATTTCACCCTGCGCGACATCTTTGATGTGCCGGACCTGTCGACGACAAATGATGACATTGTGAATGGCACCTTTGAGCCACCTGACGGCGTGCGCGCCCTAGCCCCCTTCACGGCCCAGCGCGTAGACTACTCACTGGCGCGCCTGTCGCATTATACCGCGACTGACCCGGAGCATTTCCAATGTCATGTGCTGTTCACCAACTACCAGTTCTACGTCACGGAGTTCGAGGAATACGCCCGCGCCCAATTGGACGATCCTGACAGCGGCTATACCTCCTTTGTCTCGACCGGCAATGCCGAGATTACGGATGGTAGCACGGCACTTCCAGAGACGCTGAAGACACCGCAGATGCCAACCTACCACCTTAAGCGTGCGAATGGGTCGGGGATCACGCTGGTCAACATTGGTGTCGGCCCCTCGAATGCAAAGACGGCAACGGACCATATCGCTGTGCTGCGTCCTCATGCGTGGCTGATGGTGGGCCACTGCGCCGGGCTGCGGAATACCCAAGCCCTGGGTGATTTTGTGCTGGCCCACGCTTATCTGCGCGAAGACCACGTGCTGGACGATGATCTGCCTGTCTGGGTGCCCATTCCGGCGCTTGCGGAAATCCAGATCGCGCTGGAAGAAGCGGTGGCAGAAGTGACCCAGTTAAAAGGGTATGAGTTAAAGCGCGTGATGCGCACAGGCACCGTCGCCACGATCGATAATCGCAACTGGGAGTTGCGCGACCAATCCGGTCCTGTGCATCGCTTGTCCCAGTCCCGCGCCGTGGCGCTGGACATGGAGAGTGCAACAATCGCGGCAAACGGCTACCGCTTTCGAGTGCCCTATGGCACGCTTTTATGCGTCTCTGACAAGCCACTCCACGGCGAGCTGAAACTTCCGGGTATGGCCTCGGACTTCTATAAAACACAGGTTGCGCGCCATTTGATGATCGGCATCCACGCGATGGAAAGGCTGCGTAATATGCCGCTGGAGCGCATTCATAGCCGGAAATTGCGGTCATTTGACGAAACCGCCTTTCTTTAAGGCGGAAAATCAGCGGAAAAACGCAATTTTCTTGGATTTCAGCGCCACTATTCGTTGTGTTGCCCTACTACATACCGTTACATTCTGCGAACGAGGCCCTAAAATTCGGGCAGCTTAGGAGTATAAAAAATGGCTAATAAACCAATGACGAAAACTCAGCTCGTCGCTGCACTGGCAGACGAAATGGGGACAGACAAGAAATCCGCAGGCGCAGCGCTTGAGAGCATCTGCAACCTGATCACCCGCGAAGTGGGCGGCGGCGGTGCCGTAACCCTGCCCGGCGTTGGCAAAATCTATTGCCGCGAGCGCCCCGAGCGCATGGTGCGCAACCCTGCCACCGGTGAGCAGTTCAAGAAAGCCGCTGACAAAGTGGTCAAGATGACCATTGCGAAAGCCCTCAAGGACAGCGTGAACGGCTAAGCCTTCCGCGACATCTTTGAAACCAGATTGGGGTCGCCTTCGGGCGGCCCTTTTTCGTCCAGGGTGTGGTGGTCCGGAGGCCCACCTTACGAGGCTGTTGCGCGTTCAAGGATATGGCAGCACGGTGGATGTTGAGGCCAGACAAAATCTGTTTAGGCACCCTGATGGCCCGACACACCCTTGCCCTTTGCACCGTCATGCGAAACTGTCCGGTACGGGGCAAAGACAAGGCAACCACAATGGATATACGCGCGATATTGATGGGTCTCGCTTTTGCGATGATGTGGTCCTCTGCCTTTACATCGGCGCGGTTTATTGTGGCGGATGCCTCCCCCTTGATGGCCCTTTCGGTGCGTTACCTGATCTCGGGGTTGCTGGGCGTGGGTATTGCCCTTTGGCTGGGTCAGACGTGGCGACTGACGCCCGCCCAATGGCGCGCAACGATCATCTTTGGCGTATTGCAGAACGCGGTCTATCTGGGCCTCAACTTTGTAGCCATGCAAACGGTGGAAGCCTCGCTGGCAGCCATCATCGCCTCGACCATGCCTTTGCTGGTGGGCCTCGCCGTCTGGGTATTCTTTGGCGAACGTCTGCGGCCTTTGGGGATCGCGGGCCTGATTGCGGGTGTGATTGGTGTCAGCCTGATCATGGGTGCGCGCCTGTCTGCGGGTGTGGACCTTTTTGGCGTAGGTCTGTGTGCCGTGGGCGTGCTGGCGCTGACGGCCGCAACATTGCTGGTACGGGGCGCCACGTCGGGCGGAAATTTCCTGATGGTGGTGGGGTTGCAAATGCTGTGTGGCTGCGTGGCGCTGACCATTGCAACGCTGCTGTTTGAAACCCCGCGTCTGAACCCCTCATGGCCGCTGCTGATCGCGTTTACCTACACCTGCATCGTCCCGGGCCTGCTGGCGACGGTGGTCTGGTTCTGGCTGGTGAACCGCGTGGGCGCGACGCGGGCGGCGACCTTCCACTTTCTGAACCCGTTCTTTGGTGTGGCCGTCGCCGCCGTGCTGCTGAGCGAACCCCTGGGCGGGCGTGACATCATTGGCGTGGTGATCATCGCCGGTGGCATTCTGGCGGTGCAACTGTCGCGGCAAAAGTCGGGCAGCTAGCATAAACACGACATGGCCTGCCGCAGATAGCGCCTACAGGCGGGCCGGATGCGCCTAGCATCTTGTCCATGAGCGACATAGACGCCCCACCCAAAGCCTACGCCTTTGTGCTGATCCCCGGGTTTTCCCCGCTGGGGTTTTCCTGCGCGCTGGATGCCTTGTCCCTTGCGAACCATCATCCGTCTGGTCGGCAGTTCTACAAGTGGCGGCTTTTGTCGGAAGACGGCGCGCCGGTGACTTCCTACAATGGTGTGACCGTCGCTGTGGATGATGGCCTGGTGGAACTGGACCGCAATGAGACGCTGATCCTGTGCGCCGGCGAGAATGTGGGCGACGGCAGCACCAAACGCCTGCTGAACTGGCTACGTCGCGAGGTCCGGCGCGGTATCGACTATGGCGCGCTGAGCTCGGGCACCTATACGCTGGCGCTGGCTGGCCTGATCGGCGGCAAGCAGGTGACGACCCATTGGGAATACAAAACTGCACTGGCCGAGATGCTGCCGGATGTGATCATGCAAGACACAATCTATTCTGTGGATGGTCGCGTGTTCACCTCCGCTGGCGGAGCCGCGTCGATGGACATGATGTTGCACAGGGTCGAGACAGACTATGGAAAGGACATGGCCGCATGGGTCGCCGACCAAATGGTCTATACCGTGCCGCGGGCCCATTCCCACGGACAACGCATCGCGCTGCGGTCGCGCCCCGAAGTGCGCAACTCCAAACTGCTGCTCGCGATGCAGATCATGGAGAACAACCTAGAGGACCCGCTGCGCCCCGAAGAGATCGCAGATGTGATCAGCCTGTCCACACGGCAACTGGAGCGTTTGTTCGCCAAGTATCTGGAGACTTCGCCAAAGCGCTACTATTTGCAGATGCGCCTGGAAAAGGCGCGTAACCTGTTGCGCCAGACCGACCTGAGTGTGACCGATGTCTGCGTGGCCTGCGGGTTCCGGTCCCTGTCGCATTTCTCCAAAAGCTATCGCGCGGCCTACGGCATCCCACCGGGGATGGAGGCATCGGACGGTAAGGTGCTTTGGTCGGGTCGTACGTGATGCCCGACGCGAGCCTAAACCTTGCGAAACACCGCGACCCGCGCCTGATCCCCACGGTGTGCCGCATCCACGCCAGCACCGTAGATATCCACATCCCGCAGATCAAGATCGCTGATATGTGGCTCTAACATAGCGAATTTGGTGGCAAAGCCACGCGCCTCAAAATGGGCGGCGTTGATGCCGATGACAAATCGCGCGCCGGATTGGGCAATCCGCATCAGTTCCTCCAACGCCTCTGGACCGACGTGCCCGTGGGTGAATGTTCCGGCAGAGACAATCGCTTTATAAGCGCCGTCCTTGATGGACAAAGGCTGCGTCAGATCACACCGCAATGCCTCGCGGTAGACGCCGCGCCCCATGGCAACCGCTAACATCTCTGCCGAAATATCCAGCGCATCCACCGCCGCGCCCCGGGGCATATGTTGCCCCACCAGCCCGGTTCCCGCGCCCACATCCAGCACCGGCCCCATGGGGTCTTCGGCATAGATGTCAGCGATGATCTGCGGCATCCGGTAGTCCATCGCCTGTGCGAATGTGGCGTCATAGGTCTGTGCCCAATCCGCATAGAGCTTGCGATTGTCGTCAGGCGTTTCCAACGCATAGGCCGCTTCTAGACTGGGGTCCTTGTCTGGCATTGTAGGTCTCCTTTGGCGTTGACCCTAGCCAGCGATGGTCAGTCCAGCAACGGTTCTATGGCGCGCAGAATAGCGGGTGATTGCGGCTTGGTACGCGCGCCCCACGTGCCCAATACCGCGCCATCCGGCCCGATCAGCACCTTGTTGAAATTCCACTTTGGCACAAATCCCGACTGCGCTTTGACCGCCTTGTAGAACGCGTGGGCCTCTGCGCCCTTTACATGGGAAATGTCTGCCATCGGCAGGTCCAACCCAAAGGAGACCTCGCAGAATTCCTTGACCTCTTGCGCGGTGCCCAGCTCTTGGGCGAAGTCATCGGACGGGACAGCCAGCACAACCAGCCCACGTGACTTGAAGCGATCATATAGCGCCTGCAATCCGTCGTACTGGTAGGTGTATCCGCACTGCGATGCCGTGTTGACCACCAGCACGGGGCGGCCTTCCCAATCGCTTAGCTGCAGGGTGCCGCCATCGATATTGGCAAAGCTGGCGTCCCTTGTGCCTGCGACCGCACCGACGGCGCCAAGAAGACCGATTACGACCGCCATCAAGATCCGCATGATGTATTCCTTTCAGATATGCACCCGACACCAAATTTACGAATCCAGTTCACAAAGAGTTTCACCCAAGGCACAGTCGCTTTTAATTTCCCGCCGTCGCCCCATATCAAGGGGCAGACACCAGATGAGAGGTCCCCATGACCAAATACGAAAAACACCCCGACGCTGTTGCAGCACTTAGCCCGGAAGAATTCCGTGTCACGCAGGAAAGTGGCACGGAACGTCCCGGAACGGGCGCATTGCTGGGCAACAAAGAGCCGGGCATCTACGTTGACATCGTCTCAGGCGAGCCGCTGTTCGCCTCGTCAGACAAGTATGAAAGCGGCTGCGGCTGGCCTTCGTTCACCAAGGCGATCGAAAACGTGACCGAACACCGCGACGCGTCGCTTGGCATGGTCCGCACCGAGGTTCGCTCGAAATACGGCGACAGTCATTTGGGCCACGTCTTTCCCGACGGGCCTGCCGATCGTGGCGGCATGCGTTATTGCATCAATTCGGCATCCCTGCGGTTTGTGCACCGCGACGACATGGCCGATGAAGGCTATGGCGATTATCTGGATCAAGTGGAGGACATCTGATGAGCGAACAACGCGCAGTACTCGCAGGCGGCTGTTTTTGGGGCATGCAAGACCTGATCCGCCGCCGCCCGGGCATTCTGTCCACCCGCGTGGGATACACCGGCGGCGATGTGCCCAACGCCACCTACCGCAACCACGGCACCCATGCCGAGGGGATCGAGGTGATTTTTGACGATACCAAAACTTCCTTCCGCGAGGTTCTGGAATTCTTCTTTCAAATCCACGACCCCACCACTGTGAACCAGCAAGGCAACGACCGCGGGATGAGCTATCGTTCGGCCATTTACTACGTGGACGAAGACCAAAAAGCCGTGGCCGAAGACACCATCGCGGATGTGAATGCCTCTGGCCTCTGGCCGGGCCGAGTGGTGACGGAACTGGAACCTGTGGGCGACTTCTGGGAAGCAGAGCCCGAGCATCAAGACTACCTTGAGCGTATTCCGAACGGGTACACCTGCCACTTCCCTCGCGCGGGCTGGGTTTTGCCGAAACGCGCAGCAGCCGAGTAGGAAAATCAGCCGCTCCCTTCTCGTGGGGCGGCTTTTTTGACGACGCCTCTTGGGGCTTGGGTTATGGGGCGTTGATCGGCATGGTGCTTCACGGCGCCGATCCGACAGCCTGCAAATCTGACCAAAGCTTAGCCGCGCTAATCTTGCGCGACGCTTTCGCTGTTCCGGTCTGCTTGGGGGACACTGAAGGTTGACCATGTGTCATCGCGTGGGGGCAGCGGGGGTACGTCGCAAGACCGGTGATGCATGCTGACCTTTGCGATGAAATGCGCCGATATCGGTGCCGTGACGAACAAGAACGCCATGATCAGAATTTCGTGCACCGATGTTTCGCCCAAGACGAAGGAATGGAAAATGGAGGCCAACAGCAACATACCGATGCCGATGGTTCCCACTTTGGTCGGCGCGTGCAAGCGGGTCATGGGATCATTGAACTTCAATAGCCCGATGACACCCACGATGATAAATCCTGAGCCTATCAGCAGACAGACCGCCGTTGCATAGGTTCCGATAACTTCAATGCTCATTCGATGATGTCCCCCCGCAGCAGGAACCGTGCCAGTGCCACGGTTGAGACAAATCCAAGCATGGCGATCAGCAAGGACACTTCGAAGTATATCTGCACGCCCTGATAGACGCCAAGAACGACGACCAGACCCAATGCGTTGATCACCATCGTATCAAGGGCAAGAATCCGGTCGCCTTGGGTCGGACCCAATACCAAACGCACCATCGACAGTATCTGGCCCAGCGCAAGTGCTACGAAAGCGGCAATCAACCCAACATTCATGAACTCGGAGGCGTAGGTCATAGAAAGATCTCCTTCAGTCGGCTTTGGTAACGGGTCAGGATCTCGTCGCGCACTGCATCAGGGTCATCAGTGTGCAGCACATGCACCAAAAGGCTGTGCCCTTCGTCCGACAAATCTGCTGACACAGTGCCAGGGGTCAGCGTGATCGTCCCCGCAAGAACGGTAATGGCCTCGGGTTGGCGCAGTTCCAGCGGCACCACAATCCACGCCGGTTTCAGTTTTGCATTCGGGACGGTCAGCACGATCCACGCCACTTGAATATTGGCAATCAGAATGTCCCACATCACCATGATGGAGTAGGTCATCATCTTGCCCAACCGAAAGCCCTTTGGCGTGTCCGGCCACCAGAT
>CALAIJ010000208.1 GCA_937923365.1 uncultured Sulfitobacter sp. | reverse complement strand
TTGGGGGCAGAGCGCGTGGAATAGGTTGTCCGGCTGGGCGCGGCCCGCTTGGCGACACGGTGGTTGTGACGCACGATGCGTTTGACCAACTGGCCGTCACGGCGCACGATGGACACTTCACCCAGATCCTGACTTTGGTGCGCTTCATCCAGATAGGGATAGACCAGCGGCACAGAGGCCGTCACGTCTTTGCCGGTGTTGCGGTCAATCAGGCGGCGCGGCACGGTGTTGGTCCAGACCAACAGCATGTGCCCCCGACCCGACAAGGTCTGCTCGGCCCGCTTGGGGTTCAACCGACCATCCGTCCAGACAGAGCGGTACCCATGGGGCACACGCACATTGGTGGTGTTGATCCGGTTGATCGCCACATGCTTGGGCACGATCCGGCGGTGATCCGTCACCCCGTTGGTCAGCGCCGTGGGCGCGGCAGGCTCTGCCTTGCGCTTGGTTGTGAACAGACGGAAGAAGTTGCGCTTGGGCTTGGGCGCAGTTCTGGCCGCCGTTGTGGTGGTGGTCGCAACAGAGGCACTGCGGAACGTGCCGCCGACGACAGGCGTGTTCTGGGGCCCGCAGCGGATGGCGATCCGGCCATCACCGCGCAGATATTGCTGCGACAGGGCGGATGCACCGGGGCATGCCGTTGCGATCTGCTGCGCTGTGGCTGTGGTGCGCATCGGCACCGGCGCGGGGGCTGGCGCGGGTGCAGCGACACGCGCGGTTTGCACGGGCGCCTCGACGATCGGGTTGCGGATCACGATTTCCTTGGGCGCGGCTTTGCGCTTGCGCGCGGTCTGGCGCACCACACGGGCGGTGGCCTTCTTGGGCTTGGGCGCGGGGGCTGCTGCCGCGGCGGGCGCCGGGGCCGGCGTGTCTACGGTGATCTGGGTGGCTTGCGGCGCAGGTGCGGCCGGCTCTGCAGAGGCAACCTGCGTGCCGCCTGTGGGTGTGAACCCGCAGATCACCTTGCGCGACCGTGTCACTCGCGGCACCCACGAGACATTCCCGTCAATGCCTGCCCGAATGAACACACAGCCTTTGCTGTCCACATACTGCTTGCCCTTGTAGGACGCAGGCGGGAATTCCGCAGGCTGGGTCTGTTTGATCTGTGCGCTGGCAGCGCCCACAGTCAGCGCGCTTGTCATCAGCGCAATCGCAACAATCTTTGTAAACGTCATTTACGTGTCCCCAAACACAAAAGTCAGAGGACAAGATGCATGACCCCTGCGTGCGAGTCGAGTCTGTGCCGCGATTTATCCCCAGCTTATCCGAGGGATAGCCTATTTAGTGCCAAACATCCGGTCACCAGCATCCCCTAGTCCGGGCACGATGTAGCCGATCTCGTTCAGTTTCTCGTCCACGGCGGCTGTCACAATGGGCACATCGGGGTGGGCATCGCGCATGCGGGCGATTCCCTCCGGTGCGGCAAGCAAACACAGAAACCGGATGTTCTTGGCCCCGGCTTCTTTCAACCGGTCAATGGCCGCGGCCGAAGAGTTTCCGGTGGCCAGCATGGGATCAACGGCAATGACCAACCGGTCCTCCAGCGCTTCGGGCACCTTGAAGTAATATTCGACGGGTTTCAGCGTTTCCTCGTCGCGGTAAAGCCCGACAAAGCCGACGCGCGCCGAAGGGATCAGCTCCAACACCCCGTCCAGCAACCCGTTGCCCGCCCGCAGAATGGAGATCAGCGCCAGCTTTTTGCCATCAAGCGTAGGCGCATCCATCTTTTGCATGGGCGTCTCGATCTCTTTGGTGGTCATGGGCAGGCCGCGTGTGACCTCATAGGCCAGAAGCTGCGAAATCTCGCGCAACAGCTGCCGGAACACCGCTGTGGGCGTTTCCTTGTCGCGCATGATGGTCAGCTTGTGCTGCACCAGCGGGTGATCCACCACGGTGAGATGTGTATCGGTCATGCGCTTCTCCTTTTATGCTGCCTCGGTTCTGCCGGATGCGGGGGCCTTGTTCAACCACTCCCCCCGTTTCACCCTTCCCATAAACTCAAAATCCCGCAGTCTCAGCCGGGCACGGGCACTTGCAGATGATCCGCAACCAGCGCCGCCACATCCCTGAACCCGATCTGCCCCAGCGTTCCGGCCCCCTGCCCTGCGACCAGCACGGGCACCCGTTCGCGGGTGTGATCGGTGCCGACCCATGTGGGATCGTTGCCGTGGTCTGCGGTGAGGATCAGCATGTCGCCTGCGCGCAGCGCCTTGATAACCTGACCGATCTCGCGGTCGAACCATTCCAGCGCGCGGGCATAGCCTGAAACATCGCGGCGATGACCATAAAGGCTGTCGAATTCCACAAAGTTGGCAAAGGTCAGGCTGCCTTCAGCGGCCTCGGCCACCAGATCGGACAGATGCCCCATAAGGGCGGCGTCACTGCCTTTGCGCACCTCGTCGATGCCTTGCATGGAGAAGATGTCCCCGATCTTGCCGACCGCGTAGACCGCGTGTCCTGCGTCCTGCACCCAGTTGGTCAGCACAGGCGCGGGCGGCGTGATGGCATAGTCGCGGCGGTTGACGGTGCGGGTAAAGCCTGCGGCGACAGAGCCTGTAAACGGGCGCGCAATGACGCGCCCCACTTTCATCTGGTGCAGACGCGGGGCAAGGACGCGGCACAGGTCCTGCAGCCGCTCGAGGCCAAAGAATTCTTCGTGCGCGGCCACCTGAAACACCGAATCTGCAGAGGTGTAGCAGATGGGCCATCCACTGCGCAGATGTGCGGCCCCTTCTGCGGCGATAATGGCGGTGCCTGATGCGTGGCAATTGCCCAGAATGCCTTTGGTGCCGGCGGCATACGCCACGAAATCGGTCACCTCTTGCGGAAAGGCGGGGCTTTGATCGGGGAAATAGTGCCAGTCCCACGGCACGGGCAGGCCTGCCAGTTCCCAATGCCCTGAAGGGGTATCCTTGCCGCGCGACACCTCGGTCGCGGCCCCCCATGTGCCCGTGACAGCGGCGTCAAACCCTGCGTCCGCGCCGCTGGCCAGCGAAAGTGCCACCCCCAGCCCAAGCTGCGCCATGTGCGGCAGGTGCAAGGGGCCCGAACGCCCCTCTTCGGCCTGACCTGCAGCACAGGCCGCCGCGATATGGCCAAGGGTATTGGCGCCAGTATCAGGGGTGGTGCCGTTAAAATACGCATCCGCATCCGGCGCGCCGCCGATCCCGACGGAATCGATGACCACCAGAAAGGCGCGCGCCATCAGCCGACCCGCTCTTGGATCAGCTCGGGGATGCGCGGTTTGGAGCCTGCCATGGCAATCGCGCCCGTGACCGACGCGGCGGCGCGGTCTGCGTCCTCGGACCGTGTGGCGTGGACCACGGCGATGACCTGCCCGCGGCTGACTTTGGTTCCCAGACGGACAATGTCGGACAGGCCGACCGCGGGATTGATCCGGTCGCCTTCGACCATGCGCCCGCCGCCCAATGCAACAACTGCCAGCCCCAATTGCTCGCCATCGATGGCGGCAACAAAACCGTCGCGCGGCGCGGTGACTTCGCGGATCACCGTGGCTTCGGGCAGGAAGCGGCGCCAGTTCTCGACAAAGGTCACCGGACCGCCCATGGCGGCCAGCATCTGCGCGAATTTCTCTGCGGCCGCACCGTTGCGGATGACCTTGACGATGGCATCTGCGCCGTCCTGCACATCTGCGGCGAGCCCGCCGTTGGCCAGCAGAACGCCCCCCAAAGCGGCGGCCACGTCTACGATGGGGCCTTTGCCCTTGCCGGTCAGCACGCGCATGACCTCAGCCACTTCCAGCGCGTTGCCCAGCGCGGGGACCAAAGGCTGGCTCATGTCGCTGATGATTGCCGTTGTGCGGCATTTGGCGGCATTCGCGGTTTTGGTCAGGGCTTCGGCCAGCGCCTGCCCCTCTTTGAGGGTTTTCATGAAGGCACCGCTGCCGATCTTGACGTCCAGCACCAGCCCATCAAGGCCCGCCGCAAGTTTCTTGGACAGGATCGAGGCGGTGATCAGATCAAGCGAATCCACCGTGGAGGACACATCGCGCACCGCATAAAGCCGCTTGTCGGCAGGGGCGATATCGGCACTGGCACCGACAATGGCGCAACCCACCTCGCGCACGGTTTGCTGCAAACGGTCGGCGTGCATGCGGGTGCTGACACCGGGGATCGCCTCGAGCTTGTCGAGCGTGCCGCCCGTATGGCCAAGGCCCCGCCCCGAGATCATCGGCACAAACGCGCCGCAAGCGGCCAAGGCAGGGGCCAGCAGCAAGGACGTACAATCGCCCACGCCACCGGTGGAATGTTTGTCCAGCACAGGGCCGGGCACATCCCAATTCATGATCCGTCCTGAATCGCGCATGGCCAGTGTCAGGGACACGCGCCCCACATCGCTCAGCCCGTTCAGACACACGCCCATGGCAAAAGCCCCCGCCTGCGCATCGCTTAGCGATCCGTCGGCAAGCGCACCTGCGACCCAGGCGAGTTCCTCCCGCGTGGGGTTCTGGCGATGGCGGAATTTGGCAAGGATGGCGCGGGCGTTCATGGCGGTCAGCTTTCCATGTCTTTGGCGGCGAATGCGCCGGGCAGCAATGCACCGACGGTGGTGTGCTGTTCCTGCCCGTCCAGTGTGGCAAGTATGACGACCACATCCGCGGCGGCAAACTCTGCCAGCTTTTGGCGGCAGCCACCACAGGGCGGTACGGGGCGCGGGCTGTCGGCGATGACGAAGGCTTGCGTAATCTCGCGCGCGCCGGCGGCCACCATCGCGGCAATCGCGCCTGCCTCTGCGCAGGTGCCTTCGGGGTAGGCCGCATTTTCAACATTGCAGCCTGCAAAGGTATCGCCCGCACGCGTGCGCACAGCCGCCCCGACCTTAAAGCCGGAGTACGGCGCATGTGCGTTTTCACGCACCTCGCGTGCCAGTATCCCTAAATCAGTCGCCATAGCGCCCCCTTTACCGTATCTATAAAAAACTATGCTCCAAGATACGAGCGGCAAAACGTGTTCATTTTTCCCCCTTAGGGTTGTACCCTTTGGAAAATCAGTGATATCGCGAATTGCAGTGTAGTTTAATACTAAACTATAATCCGAACGGAAGGCCAGTACTATGAACGATACGCCCAACCTGCGGCAGGCAGCGCTTGACTACCACGAGTTTCCGCGCCCCGGTAAGCTGGAAGTTCGCGCCACCAAACCCTTGGCAAATGGTCGCGATCTGGCACGGGCTTACAGCCCCGGCGTCGCGGAGGCCTGTCTGGAGATCAAGGACGATCCGGCCAATGCAGCAAGGTTCACAGCGCGCGCCAACCTTGTGGCCGTTGTCACCAATGGCACCGCTGTTCTGGGCCTGGGCAACATCGGTGCGCTGGCCTCCAAACCAGTGATGGAGGGCAAGGCCGTCCTGTTCAAGAAGTTCGCCAACATCGATTGCTTTGATATTGAACTGGACCAGTCCGATCCTGAAAAGCTCGCTGATATTGTCTGCGCGATGGAGCCTTCCTTTGGCGCGATCAACCTTGAGGACATCAAAGCGCCAGATTGCTTTACCGTTGAACGACTTTGCCGCGAGCGGATGAATATCCCCGTTTTCCATGACGACCAGCACGGCACTGCCATCGTTGTGGGGGCCGCGGCCACCAATGCCCTGCGGATCGCGGGCAAAAAGTTCGAGGATATCAAGATCGTCTCTACCGGTGGCGGGGCGGCGGGCATTGCCTGCCTGAACATGCTGCTGAAGCTGGGCGTGCGGCGCGAAAATGTCTGGCTATGTGACATCAACGGGCTGGTGTATGAGGGCCGTGTCGAGGATATGAACCCGATCAAATCGGAGTATGCGCAAGCCTCTGACCTGCGCACTCTGGAGGATGTGATCCCGGATGCCGACCTTTTTCTGGGCCTCTCTGGTCCCGGGGTGTTGACGCCGGAAATGGTGGCGAAGATGGCCAAGGATCCGATCATCTTTGCGCTGGCAAACCCCACGCCGGAAATCCTGCCGGACCTCGCGCGCGACGTGGCGCCGGGCGCAATCATCGCCACCGGGCGATCCGATTTTCCCAATCAAGTCAATAACGTACTGTGCTTTCCCTTTATCTTCCGCGGGGCGCTGGACGTGGGTGCCACCACCATCAACGACGAGATGAAGCTGGCCTGCATCGACGGGATCGCGGCCCTTGCGCGCGAAACCACAAGCGCCGAGGCCGCCGCCGCCTATCAAGGCGAAGAGCTGACGTTCGGGCCCGATTATCTGATCCCCAAGCCCTTTGATCCGCGTCTGATCGGCGTGGTGTCCTCTGCCGTGGCGCAGGCCGCGATGGAGACGGGCGTGGCCACCCGCCCCATCGACGATCTGGAAGCCTACCGCGAAAAACTGGACGGGTCGGTTTTCAAATCCGCACTCTTCATGCGGCCTGTGTTCGAAGCCGCCCGCGCCTCGCCGCGCCGTCTGGTCTTTGCCGAGGGCGAGGACGAACGCGTGTTGCGCGCCGCCCAAGCCATCATCGAAGAAACCATAGAGCGCCCTATCCTGATAGGCCGCCCCGAGGTGATCGAACACCGGATCGAAAAGGCCGGTCTGACGCTGCGGTTGGGCGACAACGTCGATCTGGTAAACCCCGAGAACGACCCCCGTTACCGCGATTACTGGGAAACCTATCACGGTCTTTTGTGCCGTCGCGGTGTCTCCCCCGATATTGCGCGGGCGATCATGCGCACCAATTCGACGGCCATCGGCGCGGTCATGGTGCATCGCGGTGAGGCCGACAGCCTGATCTGCGGCACATTCGGCGAATTCCGCTGGCATCTGAACTATGTGCAGCAGGTTTTGGGCCGCGACGGGCTGCGCCCCGATGGCGCGCTCAGCATGATGATCCTCGAAGACGGGCCACTTTTCATCGCGGACACCCATGTGCATTTGCACCCCACGCCGGATCAGATCGTCGAGATCGCCATCGGGGCTGCGCGCCACGTGCGCCGTTTCGGGATCGAGCCCAAGATCGCCTTTTGCAGCCAGTCGCAATTCGGCAATCAGGGTGACGGGACGGGCGGGCGCCTGCGCGCCGCGATTGCCATGCTCGACGCCGCCGAAACCGACTTTGCCTATGAAGGCGAGATGAACATCGACACCGCGCTGGACCCTGAATTGCGGGCACGGCTGCTGCCATCCAACCGCATGGAGGGGGCGGCAAACGTGCTGATCTTTGCCCATGCCGATGCGGCCTCTGGCGTGCGTAACATATTGAAAATGAAGGGCGGCGGCTTGGAAGTTGGCCCAATCCTCATGGGGATGGGCAACCGCGCGCATATCGTGTCGCCCTCCATCACGCCACGTGGATTACTGAATGTGGCCGCCATCGCAGGCACGCCGGTGGCCCAATACGGATGAGGATGCTGCGCCATCTGGCTTTGGTGGCGCTGCTGACGGTGCTGACGCAATTGGGTGGGCTGGCCTATCTGGTCGCTTTGGGGTTTCGCAGGCGTATTCTTGCGTTCGTGCTGAGCTATGCCGCGTTGGGTATTGCGGCTTTCACCCTCGCGCCGCTGGGGGGCCGCGTGCCGCTGCCGTGTTTTTCAAGCGGCCCGCTTAAGATGCAGACGCCACTGCTCTGCGCGCTGAACCGGCAGTATGTCGCCCCCGAGATGCAGCAGATCGCCATGGATTTGTCCGTTTATATGGCCACGGCCCATGCCGGCACCCAAACCCGCGCGCTGGACGGGAATTTCCCGTTTTTCGACGGGTTTCCGCTGTTGCCGCACCTGAGCCATGATGACGGAGACAAGCTGGATCTGGCGCTTTACTGGCAGGACCCAGCGGGGCACTATCTGGCCGGTGCATCCAAATCTCCGCTTGGCTATTGGGGCTATGCGGCGGGACCCAGCGCCTGCCCTGCCCGCTGGGATGATTTGCGCTGGGATTTCAATGTGCTGCAGACTTTGCTGCCCGACTACCGGCCCGACATTCCGCGGCTTGCGGCGGCGCTGCGCCATTTGTCGGCAGATCCAGACGTGGCCAAAATCCTGATAGAGCCGCATCTGGCGCAGCGCGCAGGCATCCTCAGCAGCAAGATCCGGTTCCAAGGCTGCCGCGCCGCACGGCATGACGATCACATCCATATCCAGCTGTGAACGCAAAAAGGGCCACGCTTGGCAAAAGCATGGCCCCCTTTTCGTCATTTATAACAAGGCCTTAGGGCCAGATAGATTTGATCCGACCGGTGAGCGCCCAGTTCTTGTTAAACGCCCCCTGAGGCGCGTACATCGTCACGCGGTCCCCCTTGAGGCCCAGCACGCTGCAGTTGTCATATTTGCCGCGCTTGCGGATTTTCTGGCCGCGCTCACGGGCGCGTTTGTCGATGAACCGCTTGTTGGCGTTCTCAAAGCAGACCAGATTGCCGCGGATGCGCCAGTGCCAGTGACCTTCGCGAGCGTATTGACCGTTGGTCTCCCACGTGGCTTCACCGGTTGGCAGCAGCTTGATGATATGGCGCGTGGCCTCCCCTTTGCGCAGCTTGCGGCCCACAGGCTTGAGCGTCATTTGCGTGTTGGTCAGACGTTTTTCCAGCGCTTTGCCGGACAGCACTTCGTTTGCAGAGACATCGCCTGCCCCCACGGAAAGTGCGATACCGGCGGCGGCAAGGAGTGACAAAAATTTCATTGGCTAAATCCCCAGAACTTACAGACACTTAAAATCACATTTTAGCGATCTTGGTGTGAGGATGCCAAAGGGGGGCGGGCACTACAACCTGCATTTGTAGAAAAACTCTGTTTCCACGTCGGGATGTCCCCGCCCAGCGAAACGGTGCAGCCGATGTCAGAACCGCAGGGTAAAGGCGCGGCTGAGGCCTATGTTCACGCTCCATTGATCGTCAGAGCCCGCCGTGGTGATCGGGCTGCGCGCCGCATCGTTTTTCAGACGCTCATAGCGCACCGCCCCTTCCACGGCCCAGCTTTCGTCCAAGGCGTAGGTCGCCCCCACCTGAAAGCCCATGCCCAGCAGACCGCCGTCCGCGTCAAACGCACCATATGCAGAGCGCCCCGCCTCTGCCGTGCTGACACCAAAGTAGGTTTGGGCAAAATCCGCATCGCCAAAGTTCAGGCGCGGTCCGGCCGTTACAGTCAACCGGTCGCTGGGGCGAAACACCAGATCGCCCCCCAGCGTCCCTACCGCGCCTTCATGCCCGCCAAAGCCCTGACGGACCTCACCAAAGACCAGCCAGTTGCTTTCGCGGTAGGTCAGGTTCACGCCAAGCTCCAGCGCGGCATCAATGTCAGCCAATCCGGCCAATTCGGGGTTTTCGGCAGCACTGCGGCTGCCACGCACGGCAAATGCACCGCCCAGCGCCAGACCGTTCTGGGGCACCGCGCCAATCCCGTTGCCGATATCAACCGCCCCCCAGCGCAACGCGCCAAAGGTCAGGTTCAGCGCCGGTGCTGTCCTGTACCCGGACGATCCGGGATAGTCGTTGCGCGTGTCTAGCCCGCCTTTGATGGCAAAGTTGAAATACCGCTCTTCGGCCGCAACCGGCGTCGCGGCCAGCGCAGCGGCAGGAATCAACGCAAGATAGGCAGGGGTATGCACGGTCAGGGCTCCTCAAGGCAAAGCGCCTTGCTGTCTTACGACGTAAACGAAAACTGCCAGATTCAAAGGGGAATTCCGGCGGGCTCTCAGCAGATAGCGCAAATGTGTTAAGGCCGTGTTGCGCGCGAGGGTACCCCCGCGGCCCGCGCCGCCAAGAGGCCGCAAGACGCGATTGCCCCACCTGCGGGCAAAACTTCTTTGCGCGTGGCCAGCACCGCAAGCAAATAAATTTGCCAAATCTCACCGCAGGTCCGCCACCGCTCTTGCCCCTTGCCCCCGCGCTGCCGTAACTCTGTTGGAAACGGGGGGACGATCATGGGATATCGCGACACATACGCACGCTGGCAGTCAGATCCGGAAGGCTACTGGATGGACGCCGCCAAGGCGATCGACTGGGACACAGCGCCCAGCCGCGCATTGTTCGAACGGGGCGAAGGCCTTTATGAATGGTACGCGGATGCGCAGGTCAACGGCTGCTACAACGCTGTCGACCGCCATGTGGAGCAGGGCCGCGGCGACCAGCTTGCCCTTATTCACGACAGCCCCATCACCGGCAGCCAGACCAAGATCACCTATGGAGAATTGCAAACCCGTGTCGCAGCCCTTGCCGGCGCGATGCAGGCCCAAGGCGTCACCAAAGGCGACCGCGTCATCATCTACATGCCCATGGTGCCAGAGGCCATCGACGCCATGCTGGCTTGCGCGCGCATCGGGGCGGTGCATTCGGTTGTATTCGGCGGATTTGCCGCCAATGAACTGGCCGTGCGGATCGATGATTGCACGCCCAAGGCGATCCTGGCCGCCTCTTGCGG
>CALAIJ010000207.1 GCA_937923365.1 uncultured Sulfitobacter sp. | reverse complement strand
CGTCGTGAATTCCGCTGCCGTCGCAGGCCATTGCGTGATCGAAGACGATGTTATCATCGGCGGATTGTCCGGCATCCACCAATGGGTTCGGGTTGGCCATGGGGCCATCGTTGGCGCCGTGACGATGGTCACAAATGATGTGATTCCTTACGGGCTGGTGCAAGCGCCCCGCGGTGATCTTGATGGGCTCAACCTTGTAGGGCTCAAACGGCGGGGGGTCGCGCGTTCCGACATCACCGCACTGCGCGCAGCTTTCCAGATGCTGGCCCAGGGTGAGGGCACCTTCCATGACCGCGCCCAGCGCTTGGGCGAGGAAACCAGCAGCGACTATGTCCATGAGATCGTTGATTTTATCATGGCCGATACAGGCCGCCACTTCCTGACGCCCAAATGAGCCTCGCGATTATTGCAGGGGGCGGTGCGCTGCCCGGATTGGTCGCCGACGCGCAACAGGACGCCCCGCTGATCTGTGCCTATGAAGGGGCAGAGCCTGACGGGCTGACGGCGGACCTTACCTTTCGGTTGGAAACCTTCGGCTCGCTTCTGGTGGCCTTGGGCGAGCGTGGGATCACGGACGTGTGCATGGCCGGAGGGTTGGACCGCCCCGTGCTGGACCCCGCCAAACTGGATGCCGAAACCGCACCCCTCGTGCCGTTGTTTCAGGAAGCCTTGGGCAAAGGCGACGACGGAGCGTTGAAGATCGTCGTCGATCTCTTTGAAAAGGTTGGGTTTACGGTGCGCGCCGCGCATGAATTGGCGCCCCATCTACTGGCCGAAGGTGGGGTCTACGGCGACCATTGGCCGGATGCCCAGATCCGCCGGAATGCCGAAGTTGCCGCCGCGCATATTGCCGACATCGGTGCGCAGGACATCGGGCAGGCCTGCATTGCCGCCAAAGACAAGATCAGGGGGATGGAAGATGCTCAGGGCACAGATGCGCTGATCGCGCGCTATGCGCCCTTTCCCGAGGATCTGGCTGCGGTCTTGTTCAAAGGCCCCAAGCCGCAGCAAACCCGCAAAGTCGATCTGCCGACCATCGGCCCCGCAACAATTGATGCGGCGGGCCGTGCAGGGCTTGCAGCGGTGGTCATCGACGCAGGCGACGTGCTGGTGCTGGACAAGGCGCGCTGCGCGGCACTGGCCAACCTTCACGGTCTGGTACTCTGGGCGCGGACGGGGGAATGACCCGCGTCTTCATCCTTGCGGGGGAGCCGTCAGGCGACAAACTGGGCGGGGCGCTGATGCAAGGCCTGCGTCAGTTGACGCCGGATGTCTCCTTTGAGGGGATCGGAGGTCCCGAGATGGCCGCGCAAGGGCTGCACAGCCGCTTTGACATGTCAGAGCTCAGCGTTATGGGGCTGGCCGAGATTTTGCCCAAATACAGGCACCTCAAGCGTCGTATTCGCGAGACGGCGGAGGCTGTGCTTGCGATGCAGCCCGATGTGTTGATCACCATTGATGCGCCGGATTTCTCGCTGCGGGTCGCACGGCTGGTTAAAGAGAAAAGCAACATCAGAACAGTGCATTACGTCGCACCCACGGTTTGGGCATGGCGGCCAAAGCGGGCAGCCAAGATGGCGCGTTGGATCGATCATGTGCTTGCCCTTTTCCCGTTCGAGCCGCCGTTGATGCAGGCCCATGGCATGGCCTGCGACTTTGTCGGCCATCCCGTTGTTGCCGAACCTGTCGCCACCCAGGCCCAGGCGGATGCGTTCCGGCAAGAGCACGGCATCGGGAAGGCCCCCTTGATGCTGGTCCTGCCCGGATCACGGCGCGGCGAAGTCAGCCGATTGGCGCAGACCTTTGGTCAAGCCGCCGCAGCGGTGAAAGGGCAACAGCCCGATATCCAGATGGTCCTGCCCGCAGCGCCCCCCGTCGCGGAACTGGTGCGCGATCTGACAGCGGATTGGGCAATCAAGCCTTTGATACTGGACCCGGGCCAGCAGCCTCCAGAGGCCTTCAAAGCGCAGAAACAGGCCGCATTTCGCGCCGCAGACGTGGCGCTTGCCGCTTCGGGTACCGTGTCACTGGAATTGGCCGCATCCAAGACGCCCATGGTTATCGCCTATGACATGAACTGGATATCGCGGCAGATCATCAGCCGGATGTTGCTGGTCGATACGGTGACTTTGGTGAACCTTGTGTCAGAGACCCGCACGGTGCCCGAATTTATCGGGGCTGCGTGCCAGCCTTCGCCGATCGCTGCTGCACTTCTCGATGTGCTTGCGTCGCCGCAGGGGCAATTGGACGCGATGGCCCAGACCATGACGCGACTGGGGCAGGGTGGCGAAGCACCCGGCCTGCGCGCTGCAAAAGCAGTTCTTGATCGCCTGTGAACGCCTCGGCCACGGGGGGAAGGCGGGCAGGATTTTGGGATCAAGGACGCGGCCTTTCAGGCATCCCCGAGCGTCTGAGACTGCTCGTAAGGGGATCACCCTTTGTGGATCCATCCGCCGCCAAAAATGCGTGAGCTTTCAGGATCATAGAAGACGCATGCCTGACCCGGAGAGACGCCTTCTTCGGGGGTCAGCAGTTCAACCGTCGCCGTGGTTGCCGTCAGCGGGCGCAGAATCGCATCACGCGGTGGGCGGGTCGAGCGGACTTTGACAGCAATCGGCCATTCCGGCTGCGACATCAGGGGCGCGTCGCCCAGCCAGTTGATTTCGCGCACAGGCACCTCGCGG
>CALAIJ010000206.1 GCA_937923365.1 uncultured Sulfitobacter sp. | reverse complement strand
TCATATGCCCGTTCACGTGGCCCATATGGCCAAGGCGGAAGAACCCGTGCCACGCCGGATCAGATGGCGCGGCCATCCCCAGACCGATGCCCAGCGTCAGGCCCAGATGATCCTGGGTCCATTCGCGCAGCGCCGTGGCCTGAGGGGCGTCCAGCCGAAGGGCGGTCACTGCATGGCTGCGAAACGCGCGGTCGGGCACGTTCATGGCAAAACTGCCTTTGGCCGACCATGCCTCGCACGCGGCCCAGACGGCTTCGGCCAGCACTTTGTGGCGGGCCCAGACCCGCTCCATCCCTTCGGCGTGGATCATGTCGAGGGCTGTGCGCAGGCCGTAGATGTGGTGTGTGGGTGCGGTGCCGCAGTGGTACTCAAAGAAGACCTCGGGGTTGGCGCGCGGGGACCAGTCCCAGAATCGGCTGACGCGGGGCATTTTGGCGCGCGCCGCATCCGCCTTGTCGTTGAAAAATACGAAACCGACGCCGGGCGGCAACATCAGCCACTTCTGGCTGGCGGCAATGGAGACATCGATGCCCCATGCATCCATCTCGAACACGTCGCAGCCCATGGAGGCGATGCAATCGGCCATCAACAGGGCTGGATGATCCACGCCATCAAGAGCTGCGCGCAGGGCCGTCATGTCACTGCGGATGGAGCTGGAGGTATCCACATGCACACCCAGTACCGCTTTGATCTTGTGGGATGTATCTGCCGTCAGCGCCTCGGCCACGCGGGCCACATCCATGACGGTGGACTGACCGAAATCGATCATCTGCACAGTGATGCCCAGTCCTTCGGCCATCTCGGCCCAGCCGTGACCAAAGCGGCCTGTGGCGTGCACCAGCACAGTTTCTCCGGGTGCGACGGTATTGGCAAGGGCCGCTTCCCAAAGCGCGTGACCGTTGCCGATGTACATGGCGACGTGGTGACTGGTCCGTGCGACGCGTTTCAGATCGGCCATCAGGGGCGGCATCATGTCGATCAGCTCACCGGAGTAAATGTTGGGCGCAGGGCGGTGCATGGCCGCCAGCACCGCATCCGGCATCACAGAGGGACCAGGGATCGCCAGATAGGGGCGGCCCTGCGACAGATCGGGAGCGTTGGACATTTTGGGTAGCCTTTCGTTGCAAGCGGACACTAGCCTGTGCAGGCGCGGCGTCAACACGTGGCAATGCTTGCGTGGCGCTGCGTGGGCGCGTAAACCTGTCCGACGCCTGCCCAAGTGGCCAAGCAAGGACTGTGACCGCCTGATGAACGACCAGACCTATACATCCGCGCAGCTGATGCGCTGGATTTGGCGTGATTACCTGAAAAAGCACACGTGGATCATGATGGTCGCAGTGTTCTTTATGGCGATCGAGGGGGCCACATTGGGCGCGCTTGCCCGCTTGATGGAGCCGATGTTCGACCGCGTTTTCATCGCCGGAAACGAAAGTGCGCTGAAATGGGTGGGCATCATCCTTGTGGGCATCTTTGTGCTGCGCGCCATCGCAGGTGTCGCTCAAAAGGTGCTGCTGACCCGCGTTGCCCAGCGCACGTCGGCGGACATGCGCCTTGATCTTCTCAACCGCATGATGAAACAGGACGGCGCCTTTCATCAAACCCATCCCCCCGGGTTTCTGATCCAGCGCGTGCAATCGGACGTGAATGCCGTCGGCGATGTCTGGCGTGCGGTGATCACAGGGGCGGGGCGCGACTTTATCGGGCTGATGGTGCTGATGGGCGTGGCCATTTCCATTGATCCGATCTGGGCCCTACTGGCCTGTGTCGGCGTGCCCTTGATGGTGCTGCCCGCCGCGGCAGCCCAGCGGTTCGTGCGCCGCCGCTCGCGCGAGGCGCGAGATCTGGGTGCGGGCCTTGCCACACGCCTTGACGAGGTCTTCCACGGCATCGTGCAGGTCAAGCTGAATGCGCAAGAGCAGTACCAGGCCCGCCAGTACAGCGACATGACCGACACGTTCATCAAGACCGAAGTGCGCGCCGCCTTCGGTAATTCCGCCATTCCGGGGTTGATCGACATCATGTCGGGCCTTGGGTTCATGGCTGTGATCCTTTACGGCGGCTCCGAGATCATCTCGGGCGAAAAGACCATCGGCCAGTTCATGACCTTCTTTACTGCCCTCGGGTTCGCCTTCAGCCCGTTGCGCCGCTTGGGCGCGATCAGCGGTCTGTGGCAGGTCGCCGCTGCCGCTTTGGAACGCATTCGCGAATTGATGGATGCGCCTTTGCGCCTGTCAGAGCCTGTAGATCCGCAGTCACCCCCTCAGGGCACGCCCGATATCGTGCTCGACAAGGTGACGCTGGCCTACGGAGACTCCAAAGTACTCGACGACCTTAGCCTGACCGCCAAGGCAGGGCAGACCACAGCCCTTGTCGGTGCGTCGGGTGCGGGTAAATCCACTGTTTTCAACCTGCTCACACGGCTCATTGATCCGAGTGCCGGGCAAGTAACCTTGGGCGGCGTGGCCACAACGGATATGGCGCTGAGCGATTTACGTGGGCTGTTTTCCGTCGTCACTCAGGAGGCGCTATTGTTTGACGAGACGTTGCGCGCCAACATCGTACTGGACCGTGAGGATATCTCGGATGATGACCTGCAAAAGGTGCTGCAGGCCGCCCATGTGGCAGACTTCCTGCCGCAGTTGGAGCACGGGTTGGACACCCGCGTCGGACCACGCGGTTCAGCCCTGTCGGGCGGCCAGCGCCAGCGCGTGGTCATTGCCCGTGCCTTGCTGCGCGACACGCCTGTTTTGCTGCTGGACGAGGCCACAAGCGCGCTGGATGCCAAATCAGAACAGGTCGTCCAGGACGCGCTGGACCGTCTGTCGAAGGGCCGCACAACACTGGTCATCGCGCACCGCCTGTCCACCATCATCAACGCCGACAAGATCGTCGTGATGGACCGTGGCCGTGTGACGGACGAAGGCACCCACGAGGAACTGCTGGCGCGTGGCGGCATCTATGCCAACCTTTACAAGCTGCAGTTTCAGGACGGCAAATCCGTTTCTGAGCGGGGCGGCAAACGGGCCACGCGCCGTGATGCGCGCCCCGACGGACCACAGGGGCCAAACCTGCTGCAACGTCTGGGTCAGGCGCTTTTCGGCTAAGGGCGGCGGTAGCTGCGTGCCAAGGCTTCGGGTGACGCGCCAAAGGCGTAGCGGCCAAGCGTCCACAGGTTCCGCGCGCCGCGCCGCAACCACCCTTGCTGACGGTACTTTGCGGCACTGGTAACGGCGCGCACGGGCAGGCCTTTCAGGCGGCCCTTCAGGCGGCGGGCGATTGCCACATCCTCCATCAATGGCTGATCGGGATAGCCCCCCACGGCCTCATAAAGCGGGCGCGGGATCAACAGGCCCTGATCCCCGTAGGGCAGGCCAAAAAGTCTGCTGCGCAGGTTCGCCCAGCCCGCAACCACGTGCGCGGGCAGCCCTCCTTCATCAAAGGCCAGCTGGAACCACGCCGCCTGCCCGCAGGGCATATGGGATTGGACCTCGGCGCTCCAGCCTTTGGCAAGCACGGTATCGGCGTGTAGCACCAGCAGCCAGTCGCCCTTGGCCTGACCACAGCCCTGCCCCAACTGACCGCCGCGCGATGGGGTGCCCTCTAGCACCTGCGCGCCCCATGCCTGCGCAGTGGCCCCTGTCGCATCCGCTGAGCCGCCATCGCAGACAATCAACTCGCGGATCACCCCTGCATCCAGCCCTTCCATCAAGGCAGACAGGCAAGGCCCAAGGGCTTTTTCAGCATTCAAGGTCGGGATGATCACAGAGATCGGCGCGCGCATGGGTCAGATAGGCCTCTTTTTATCGGAGCGTTGACCCTATATGCCATGTCCAAGCATGAAGGGACATCCCATGAGCAACCGCCGTATCCTGCGCCTGTCCGGCCCCGCGACCCATGATTTCCTGCAAGGTCTGGTCAGCAATGACATGGCCAAACTGCCCCAAGGTCCGATCTATGCGGCCTTGCTGACACCACAGGGCAAATACATGGCCGATTTCTTCTTGGCGGCAGACGGGGAAGATGTGTTGCTTGATGTGGACGCCAGCCTTGCCGACATGCTGGTCCAGCGCCTGACGATGTACAAGCTGCGCGCGCAGGTCGATATTGCTGACACGGACTTGCATGCGCACCGCGGGTTGGGTGCACCCCCTGCAGATGGTTTTGCCGATCCGCGCCATCCTGCGTTGGGCTGGCGGGCTTACCGCGACCACCCGCAGACAGACGACACAACCGATTGGGACAGCCTTCGGGTCGCCCATCTTATCCCTGAAACGGGGATCGAACTGACGCCTGATACCTTTCTTCTGGAGGCCGGATTTGAACGCCTCAATGGCGTCGATTTCCGCAAAGGGTGCTACGTCGGCCAAGAAGTCACCGCCCGCATGAAGCACAAAACCGAGTTGCGCAAAGGGTTGGCCAAGGTGAAGATCACCGGCCAGGCCCCTGTTGGCACAGAACTTTCTGCGGATGGCAAAGCTGCCGGAACCCTGTTGACGCAAAGCGGAGGTGAGGCGATTGCCTATCTGCGGTTCGACCGCGCCACGGGTAAGATGCAGGCAGGCGATGCGGTCGTTACGCGGGCGGCGGCGCCCACCACCTAGCAATTTCGTCTTGGGTGATCCGCTCTGCCAGTCCGATACCAACCAGCGCCGTTTGCCGCGCCTCTGGTAGCGGTTTGACGCTCACGGTGGGGCCGACACAATGCACTTCCCAGGCGGTTTCCGCAGTGTGACCGACAAAGCCCTTGAACCGGAACAGGGCTTTGGGACGCGCAGCGAGACGCGCCATAAGACCCGCGTGATCCATGAAGTCGCTCCCCTCATAGTGCCATGCCACATAAGGGCGATGAGGCGTTTGCACCCCTTGCGGCACTTGCGCATCCGAGACGCCGAAGAGCACAGGCGCAAGATCATCAATTTCATTCAGATCAAATACTTGCGATCCACTTTGAATGTTTAACTTCAACTTCAAAGCCGCATCGGTTGTGACCGATTTGCTCACGCACACCAGATCGGCGGCAGTTACTTGCCCCGCAACTTGCGCACCGATCTGCGGATCCGCTTCAAGGGCTGCGTAGCCTTGCGCGTCTACCACAGTGACGATGCCGCCATAGATCAATTCGGGCTCCGCTTGGGCCACCTGTGCAATGCGCGCCGGATCGGCGATGCCAGAGGCCTCGATGACCAGATGATCCGGACGCGCCGGACGGTCCAGCACGTCGCCCACAGCCATGAACAGGTCCGCTCCCATAGTGCAGCAGACGCAGCCATTGGACAGGGTCAGCGTGTCATCGGATTGCGATTCCAACAGGGCTGCATCAATGTTGATGGCGCCAAAGTCGTTGACCATGACCAAAAGGCGAAGCCCGTGCGGCTCAGCCAGCAGACGGTTGATCAGCGTCGTCTTTCCGGCCCCCAGATAGCCTGAGATGACGGTCAGCGGCAGACGCGGCTTCACAGAAGATGCACATCGCCGCCAAAGACGGTCCCCAAGACAGGCACGTCTTTCAGCGCCATCGGCTCCACGTCCATCGGGTCGGCCCCCAGCACGGCAAAGTCCGCGCGCTTGCCCGCCTCGATACTGCCGATTTCGCTGTCGAGCTTGAGCGTATAAGCAGCCCCCATCGTGATGGTGAACAGCGCCTCGGCCACGTCGATGCACTGGGCCTCGCCCAATGTGCGGCCTGACATCGTCTGGCGGTTCACCGCGCACCACGCGGTAAAGAGCGGCCCCATCGGCGTCACAGGCGCGTCCGAGTGGATCGCGATGTTCACGCCCGCGTCAATCGCAGAGCGACATCCGTCCATGCGCAAGGCCCGGTCCTCGCCGATGGTTGACGACGCGTGCTGGTCGCCGAAGTACCAGATATGGTTGGCAAAAATGTTGCAGCAGACCCCCATATCAGCGGCACGGGTATAAAGGTCGCGGCCCATCATCTGGCAGTGTTGCAGCACATGGCGATGCCCTTCCCACGGATGTTTGCGCATCGCTGCTTCCAGCGCGTCCAGCGACACTTCGGCGGCCTCGTCCCCGTTGACGTGGATGTGCATCTGGATGCCACGGCTGTGCATTTCATCGACCAGCGCATAGATGCTGTCGGGCGGCGTGTTCCAGATCCCGTTGGGCTGCCCACCCACATAGCCCGGTGATTTGACCCTCGCGGTCCAGCCCTGGATGGACCCGTCGGTCATCAGTTTGACCGCCCCCAGCCGCAGCTTGTCCGTGGATTTGGCGGCCAGTCGCTGGGCCTTGTCGGCCATTTCCTTCGGCGCGGCAGTGGCCCCCAAAGCAGGCACAATCCGCAATGGAAAGGCCGCGTCTTCGGTCACCTTGTGCATTTTGGCCAGATCTTCGTCTTCCATCTGCGAGAACAGGTCCGTGACCGTTGTGACCCCCACCCTGCGGCACGTATCGCCATACGCACGGATTGCAGTTTCTTCTTGGCTGAGCGCACGGAAATCCACACCAAGGCGGCGCATGATGGGGAACATCGCCGCCATTTCCTGCAGCTCGCCCGTGGGCATCCCGTCAGGGCTTTTGATCACCCCTTCGGCATTGGTCGTGGCATCGTAGCCGACCATCTCCAGCGCCTTGGTGTTCACGCACATTAGATGAAAATTGGAAAAGATGATCGCAATGGGCCGCGTGGTGCTGATCTGGTCCAGATGCTTGGCCGCAAGCCGCTCCGACGTCAGGAAGATCGGATCAAACCCCCAGCCCACAAGCGGCTCATCCCCGTTAAGGGTTTCCTGGTAGGTCTTCAGACCGTCAATCACGGCGTCAATGTCGGTCAGCCCCTTCCAGAGCTTGCCATTGGGGTCCGTTCTGTCGTGATACCCCGCATAGGCATAACGCCACATGGAGCCAGCCATCATATGCGCATGCCCTTCAATGAATCCGGGCATCAGGATCGCATCTGCAAGGTTGTCGTCATGTGAAACCGCGCCCCATTGGTCCGCGCAGGTGGCATCGCCGACGGCCAGAATCTCTCCGCCGCGCACAGCGACATGGGTCGCTTCGGGTCGGTTGATATCCATGGTGATGATCTTTTTCGCTTTGAAAACAGTGATGTTGGCCATGATTCTTCCCCTGAAGCGGATGCTGCGCTGAAGGTCAGGATGGCCGCAGCACAGGCAGATGACAAGATAGTGGACAAAATCAACCAACTGCCATTGGCAAACGCCTGAATGCGATAGGCTGACGTTAGGACGCCATAAAATCACAATTTCAGGGAGAATTAGACCATGTCCATGATGACCCGTTTGATGAGCGCCGCTACAGTTGCAGCGCTGACCGTTACGGCCGCGCCCGTGTTTGCCGATGGCGGCACACTGGTGATCGCCTCCACACAGGTGCCACGTCACTTGAACGGTGCGGTCCAGTCCGGCATCGCCACAGCTATCCCCTCAACACAGATTTTTGCCTCGCCCTTGCGCTATGATGAAAACTGGGAACCGCAGCCCTATCTGGCAGAGACATGGGACTTGGCCGAGGACGGCATGTCGGTCACCCTGAACCTTGTGAAGAACGCGACCTTCCATGACGGCAAACCTGTCACCTCCGAAGATGCGGCCTTTTCCATCATGACGACCAAGGAAAACCACCCTTTCAAATCCATGTTCGCCCCTGTGGAGACCATTGAGACGCCTGACGCGCATACCGCGATCATCAAGCTGAGCAAGCCGCACCCTGCCCTGCTGCTGGCGCTTTCGCCTGCGCTGGCACCTGTGCTGCCCAAGCACATCTACGGCGACGGTCAGGATCCGAAATCACATCCGGCAAACTCGGCGCCCGTAGGCTCCGGCCCCTTCATGCTGGAGGAATTCACCGCCGGTGAAGCGGTCGTGATGAAAAAGAACCCCAACTTCTTTATCGATGGCCGTCCCAAGCTGGACGAAATCATCATCCGCATCATCAAGGATCCCTCTGCCCTGCTGATCGCGATGGAAAATGGCGAGGCGGATATGTATCCCTTCATGGCCGGTTCCAACGAAATCCGGCGGCTGGAGAAAGTGGACACCCTGTCCGTCACCAGCGACGGCTATGCGGCGGTTGGCCCGATCAACTGGCTGGCTTTCAATACCGCCTCTGAAAAGCTGAGCGATGTGCGTGTGCGTCAGGCGATTGCCTATGCCATGGACCGCGATTTCATCACCAAGGCGCTGCACCGCGGGGTCTCCACGCAGCAG
>CALAIJ010000205.1 GCA_937923365.1 uncultured Sulfitobacter sp. | reverse complement strand
ACGATCTGGTTCTCGACAGAGCGGAACAACATGTCAGCAATGGGCGCGATGAAGGTGATCAAAACAAACAGCAGCAGCGGGGCGATCAACATCAGCGCGCGCAGCTTGGACAGGCGCAATGCGCGGGCCAGTGATTTCTTGAGCGGGGTGCCATCCGCCGCGAGGACGGGGCCGCTGTTGGTTGTATCGCTCATATGCGGTTTCCTTGCCTGAAGGTCAGGGGATCACTTGCGGCTGCGGCTTTGAGGGGCATCAGGCGAAAGGGATCTTGGGGGTGGGGCGGTGCAAGGTGCGCAGTGAATGCGCACCCTACGGGGTGTTTGGGTAGGGTGCGCATTTATTGCGCACCCTTGATCCGGCTTATTGTGCCAGCCACGCCTGGAATTTCGCGTCGATGTCGTCGCGATAGTCGGCCCAGAACTCGTAGTTATAAAGGAACGTGTTCTTGGCGTTCTCGGGATCGGTTGGCATATGTGGTGCCATGTCGATGCCCAGATCGGCGTGCTTGCCCACCAATGGTGCGGAAGACTTACGTGCAGGACCATAAGAGATGTACTTGGCCTGATCCGCCAGACGCTGTGTGTCTGTGGCGAACTTGACGTAGTCGAGGGCACGTGCCTGACGCTCTGGTGTCAGACCTGTAGGGATGATCCAACCGTCAAGGTCGAACACTTGCGCGTCCCACAGCATGCCAACAGGCTGCTTTTGCTCTTCGATGAGGGCAAACAGACGGCCGTTGTAGGTAGAACCCATAACGATCTCACCGTCAGCCAGCAGCTGGGGTGTGTCGGCGCCTGCGGACCACCAGATCACGTCGTCTTTGATGGTGGCCAGCTTGTCGAGGGCCTTTTGCTGGCCTTCTTCGGTCTCCAGAACGTCGTAGACTTCGTCCTTGGCAACACCGTCACACAGCAAAGCCCATTCCATGTTGTTGATGGGACGCTTCTCGAGGGCGCGCTTGCCGGGGTATGTTTCGGTGTCGAACAGTGCACAGATGTCTGTGGGGGCTGTGTCGCCAACCAGATCGGTGCGGTAGCCAACAGTCGTGGAGTACACGATCTGCGGGATAAAGCAGTCGCCAACCAGCAGTTCACCGAAGTCTTCGGTCGCTGTGGAGCCGTCGGCACCCGCTGCCAGCATTGTGTCCGCGTCGATTTCCATCGCCAGACCTTCGTCGCACAGACGCAGGGCGTCGGCAGCAACCACATCAACCACGTCCCATGTGACGTTGCCGGCTTCGTTCATCGCGCGCAGCTTGGACACGGCCTCTGCTGAGGATTCGTCGTTGATGATCTTGACGCCATTCGCTTCGGAATAGGGGTCGTGATAGGCCAGCTGCTGTGACTTGGAGTATGCGCCACCCCAGCTAACGATGGTCATTTCAGATGCCATGTGGCCGTCCGCGAAGGCGGATGCACCAGCGACAGTCAGAGCCGTGGAGGCCAAGAGTGTTTTGGTCAGTTTCATTAGGTCGTCTCCCATTGTTACCCGTTTGATCTTGAAAGAGCGGCGGTCTCGGGTTTCACCACTGCCCTGTGTTCATCACGCGCGCCCCTTGGGGCCTGCGTGACATGTCCTGCGCGTGGACCTAAGCGTCCAGCGCGCGGCAATCTTGCGGCAACCAACCGATGTTGACGGTTGTTCCCGGTTCGAGCCGTGCCTGATCGGCGCGGTTTCGGGTCTTGACGATAAAGTTGTCATTGCCTGCGACCCGAAGGCGCGTGCGGAACACGTCGCCCATGTAGATGAACTCCAGCACTTCTGCCTTGAGCAGATGCGCGTCCTCACCCAGTTCCGGATTGATCTCGACCCGTTCGGGGCGGATGGACACGGTCGTGCGCTCGCCTGCGGTGGTGACATTGACGGGCTTGGCGTCGATCAGGCTGCCGTCGTCCAGCTTGACCAGACAGATGTCGCCCTTGATGTCCTGCACGACCCCCTCAAGGGTGTTATTCTCGCCGATGAACTGCGCGACAAAGCTGTTTCTGGGCGCTTCGTACAGCTCGTCCGGCGGGGCCAGTTGCTGAATGCGGCCATCCTCGAACACGGCGACGCGGTCTGACATGGTCAGCGCCTCGGTCTGGTCGTGGGTCACGTAGACCACGGTGATGCCCAGATCATCTGCGATGCGCTTGATCTCGAACTGCATGGTTTCGCGCAACTGCTTGTCGAGCGCGCCCAAAGGCTCGTCCATCAGCACCAGATCGGGTTCAAACACCAACGCACGGGTCAGGGCGACACGCTGTTGCTGGCCGCCGGACAATTGCGCGGGACGCCGCCCGCCGAATTCGCCCATTTGCACCAGATCCAGCGCGCGCTGCACGCGTTCCTCACGCTCGGACTTGCCCATTTTGCGGACCTCAAGCGGAAAGGCGAGGTTCTCTGCAATAGTCATGTGGGGAAACAGCGCATAGTTCTGGAAAACCATGCCGATGCCGCGCTTGTGCGGGCTGATGTTGTTGATGGGTTTGCCATCCAGGCGGATGTCGCCATGAGTGGCCGTCTCGAAACCTGCAAGCATCATCAGGCAGGTCGTCTTGCCGGAACCCGATGGCCCGAGCATGGTCAGAAACTCGCCCTTGCCGATGGAAAGATTCAGGTCTTTTACGACCAGATTTTCACCGTCATAGCTTTTCTGCACGCGGTCGAATACGACGAAGCCGTCGTTGCTGTCAGTGTCCAGCAAAAGGCACCTCCCCAGGTGTTATATCTGCGCCTTTTCGGCGATTGCTCAGAACAGAACACAGGCTGGCCCTTGATGCAACCATTCCTGCGCTCTGGTGCATCTATTGGGATAAAGACGCGATTTCCGCCTTTATCCCAGTCGATTTACAAAGCAAATGCGTCGCTTTTAGGCGATTGTGTTGTGGGCGGGGCCGTAGGGAAACTTGGTGATGTTTTCTGCAGCAGAATCTCCCACAACCAGAATGTCATGTTCGCGGTAGCCGCCTGCACCGGGGGTGCCTTCGGGCACCCAGAGCATCGGCTCGATGGAGACGACCATGCCCGGCTCAAGCGCGGTGTCGATGTCCTCGCGCAGCTCCAGCCCTGCCTCGCGGCCATAATAGTGCGACAACACCCCGAACGAATGCCCGTAGCCGAAAGACCGGTAGTCCAGCAGGCCCTCCTGCGCGAAGAAGCGGTTGATCTCTTCGCAGATGCCCGAACAGGTGGCACCGGGTTTGATCAGCGACAGTCCCAGTTCGTGCGCGGCAACATTGGCCTCCCACATCTTGAGGGATGCGGGATCAGGCTCACCCAGAAACAACGTCCGCTCCAGCGCGGTGTAGTACGCACTGATCATCGGAAAGCAGTTCAGGCTCAGGATGTCGCCCTGTTCCAGCTTGCGGGTGGTCACCGGGTTGTGGGCGCCGTCGGTGTTGATGCCGGACTGGAACCAGACCCAGTTGTCGCGCAGCTCGGAATCGGGATGGGAACGGGCAATCTCCAATTCCATCGCATTGCGCCCTGCCATGGCCACGTCAATCTCGCGGGTGCCTTCACGGATGGCGGCATGGATCGCGGCACCGCCGATGTCGGCAACCCGCGCGCCTTCGCGGATAAGGGCTATTTCCTCAGCTGATTTGACCATGCGGGCGGCCATCGTATCACCTGCAATGTCGATCACCTCGGGGTCGCCCAACATAGCATCCAGCGTGGCCCGCATGGCCAGCGTCAGGTGGTCGCCTTCGACACCGATGCGCGCCGCACCCTGCGTGAGGCTTTCGACCGCGCGCCAATAATTGTCGCGCTGCCAGTCGGTGTAGATCAGATTGTCGCCATGGCTGCGCCGCCAAGGCTGGCTGGCGTCGATATTGGCGCTGACCGTCGTGCAGGCCTCTTGCGTGACCACACAGGCATAGGGCCGCCCGAACGCACAATAAAGAAAGCCGGAATAGTAGGCCACGTTGTGCATCGAGGTCAGCAGCACCACGGGAATGTCCCGCTTGGCCATGATCGCACGCAAGGTGGTCAGGCGGCGGTCATATTCCGCGGCCGAAAACGGCAAAGGTGCCTTGCCCCCGTCGTGGCGGCTGAAAAACTGCGGTCGTGTAGATGTTGTATCAAGCATCCAAATGTCCTCCGAAGGTCCGGGGGAACACGTGCCCCGGACATCTGAAAAATATCCGGGCGTACAGGATGGAAAAGACCGCCCTTGCGGTCGGTGTATGGTCAGCCGCGACGCCATCGCGGGCCATAGGTATCGATTAACCGCGGGGCAGCCCACCTGTCAAACATTCTCTGCACGAATTTGTTTGAGATTTGCGCCACGATCGCTGAACCTGAGCGCGACCCAACGAAAGCAGACCTGATGTTACCCTTCTCCACCGCTGAATATGACCGCCGCCTTGCCAAGACCCGCACCGCGATGGCGGCCGCAGGCATCGACGTGCTGATCGCTACGGACCCGTCCAACCAGAACTGGCTCACGGGCTATGACGGGTGGTCATTCTACGTCCACCAGGCGGTGGTGGTGCCGCTGACAGGCCAGCCGTTCTGGTGGGGCCGCCGGCAGGATGCCAATGGTGCAGTGCGCACTGTTGATACCGACCGCACTGGCGTTGAATTCTACCTTGACCACTTCGTGCAATCCACCGAGCGGCACCCGATGCAGGATCTGGCTGCCAAGCTGGTGGATCGCGGCCATGGCACCGCCCGCATCGGTGTCGAGATGGATAACTATTACTTCTCTGCCAAAGCCTACACCACATTGGTCGGCGCGCTGCCCGACGCCAGAATTCAGGACGCCACAGCATTGGTGAACTGGCAACGCGGCATCAAGTCGGACGAAGAGCTGACCTTCATGCGCCACGCCGCGCAGATTTCGGAAAAGATCACCCGTCTGGCCATCGACCGCGCAGCACCGGGTGTGCGCAAGAACGACCTGGCGGCCGAGATCATGGCCGCAGGTGTGCAAGGCGTGGATGACATCTGGGGCGACTACCCTGCGATTGTGCCTTTGATGCCCTCGGGATCGGACGCGGCCGCCCCTCATCTGACGTGGAACGGCGATGCGATGCAATCGGGTGAAGTCACCTTTTTTGAGCTGGCAGGCTGCTACCGCCGCTATCACGCACCGTTGTCGCGCTCGGTTTTTCTGGGCAAGCCGCCCGCGCATATCCGCAACGGGGAGGCCGCTTTGATCGACGGTCTGGAAGCAGGGCTGGAGAAGGCCCGCGCAGGCAACCGCGCCTGTGATATCGCCAATGCGCTGGGCGATGTGATGGACGCGGCCGGCATCGAACGTGGCGCGCGCTGCGGCTATCCTATCGGGTTGTCCTATCCGCCTGATTGGGGCGAACGGACGATTTCGCTGCGCCCTGATGACGACACGGTTCTTCAGGCGGGCATGACGTTCCACTTCATGCCCGGTCTGTGGATGGACGACTGGGGTCTTGAGATCACCGAAAGCATTCTCATCCGCGAGGATGGCCCCGCCGAGACGTTCTGCAACGTCGAGCGCAAGCTGTTCGTGAAGGACTAGAATGACCGATCTTGTGCAAACCATGGCGGTTCTGGAGGATCTGATCCGCTTTCCGACCGTCTCTACGGACAGCAATCTGGCGATGATCGACGCGCTGGCCGAACGGCTGTCCGACGCAGGCGCGCGGGTGGATACTTACAGCGACGGATCAGGCGCAAAAGCCAATCTTTACGCCACGCTTGGGCCCGAGCGGGCAGGGGGCATTCTGCTGGCAGGCCACACCGATGTGGTGCCCGTTACGGATCAGAACTGGACCAGCGACCCGTTTAAGATGCGCCAGGACGCGGGCAGGCTTTACGGGCGCGGGACCTGCGACATGAAAGCCTTTATCGCCGCTTGCGTCGCCATGGCGCCCGACTTTGCCCGCCAGGCGACGCGGCTGCCCGTGCACTTTGCCTTCACCTATGACGAGGAAACGGGCTGTCTGGGCGCGGCCGATCTGGCCGCACATCTGGCTACCCGCGATGACACACCCGCCATGGCCATTATCGGAGAGCCCACCGAGATGCGCCTGATCGACGGCCACAAGGGATGTAACGAATATTGCGCGCATTTTCACGGCCATGAAGGGCACGGATCCCTGCCCGACGAAGGCGTCAACGCGGTGGAATACGCCGCGCGCTATGTGGCCCGTTTGATGGAGCTGGCCAAGGCGCTGAAAGCGCGCGCGCCTGCGGACAGTCCGTTCCAGCCACCCCACGCCACCATCAACATCGGCATGATGCAAGGCGGCGTTGCCACCAACGTCATCCCCGGACGGGCGTTTGTGAACTGGGAGATGCGCCCCGTGTCCGCCGGCGACGCGGATTTTGTCAAAGAGGATTTGGCAAAGTTCATCGCGCGTGACCTGCTGCCCGACATGCAGCGCATCTGGCCGGAGGCCAGGATCGAAACGCAGGTGATCGGCGAGGTGATGGGCCTGACCCCCATGGCAGAGAACGCCGCGCGCGATCTGGTCATGGCGCTGACAGGGGCGAACAGCACAGACGTAGTGGCCTTCGGGACCGAGGCAGGGATTTTCCAGTCGCTGGGCATGGACGCGCTGGTGTGCGGCCCCGGCTCCATCCGGCAGGCGCATAAGGCGGATGAGTATATTGAAATCAGCCAGTTAACGGCTTGTCTGGAGATGCTGGGCGGCCTTGGCCCGCGTCTTGGGTAAGGTCAGGGATCGCGGCGAAACGGACCTTACCCTTGGGTAAGGTCGCCCTAAAGGCCCGCAAGCTGCCCCATATGCCACGCAAGCGCCTGATTGGACGAAAAGACCGGCTTGCCCAGATCCGCTTCGATCTGCGGGATCACTTCCAGCGTCCGCAGATTGGTGCAGGACAGGAACACGGCATCCACCTTGTCGGATGCGCCAAGGGCCATCGCAGCATCGTAAAGCGAGGCTTTGGAGATTTTCGCGACCTTGCTTTCAATCGCCTCGTTGAAGGAGCCGAAAACAGGCGTCGCGACACCGCGCGCGTTCAATGCGTCGCGCAAAGTCACGCTGACCTCTTCGATGTAGGGGGACAGAAACGCCAGATTTTGCACGCCGCGCGCCTTGCACAGGGCGACAAGGGCGCTGAGCGGGTCGGTCACATGGCGGGCTTTGCAGCCTGCGCGCACTTGCTCTGCAATCTTGTCAGGGCCGATAACCGCAGTGCCCGACGTGCAGCCATAGCCCACCACGTCATAGGTCAGGTCCGGCGGCAAAAGGGCTGCTGATGCAGGCAAAGCCGCAGACATCTGCGCCAGTGTTTCCGGCGTGACATCCGCCCCGCTGGGCACGCGGCTGACATAGAGACTGATGTCCGGTGCCGTGAAGGTCTGGCGCAGGTCGTACTCCAGCGTTTCGTCGGTTTGCAGCACGATCATGCCCAGCGTGGCGCGGGTGCCGATGGGCCCTTCAAGCGTATAGTCAAAGTGTGTCATCAGATCACCGGCAGTTCAGAGCCCGCGCGGGGCGAGAGAAACTCGGCCCCCGTGGCGGTGATAACGATGTCTTCCTCGTGGACCATCATATGGCCGCCGATGGTTTCGACACCGGGCTCCAGGGTCAGCACCATGCCTTCCTCGATGACCGTCAGGTCGCCCGCAATGAACGAGGGCCATTCGGTCAGTTGCATGCCCAGTCCGTGGCCCAAACGGCCCGTATCCGAAACGCCCATGCCGCCCGTGCAGACCTGATCCATCGCGTGAAAGATGTCTGCGGCGGTATTGCCGGGGCGGGCGGCTTGCAGTCCAGCCTCTGTCGCTTCCATCAGGGTGGTATGGGCGCGGGCGGCCACGTCGGACGGCGCGCCCACCGAAAAGTTGCGGTCAAAGTCGCTGTAGTAGCCATCCCAGATCACGCCTGTATCCAGCATCATGATATCGCCCCTGGCCAGCGGGGCTGAGGAGGCGGGCGAGATGACATCGCCGTAGCCATCCTGCCCCGTGCCGCCCGCAAGATAGGGCACCCAGTCGGCCCCTTCCTGCAGACAGAGCATCTGGAAGGCGCGGAATACTTCATCAAGCGGCACCCCTTCCGATGCGATCTCTGGCACACGGGCAAAGGCGCGGCCCGCGATGGCGCAAGCGGTGCGGATTTTGGCGATCTCGGCAGGGGATTTGATTAGCCGCAGGGCGCGGGTGATGCCCGCATCATCGGTGAGCGTCCCTTTGGCCAGCAGTCCGCCAAGGCGCGTGTAGTCCGTCAATGGCATGCGCAGATGTGTCTCGTGGCCCGAGGGCACCCCGATGCGGTCGCCGCCAATCTCGTCCAGCGTGGCGGCCAGCAGGCTGACACCGTCGTCCTCCAGATCGGGGGCCACCCATGTGCGGATGTCGCTAATCCAGCTTTGCCGCATCAGCTCTGCCCCGATGGAGGGGATCACCGCAACAGGATCACCCGCCGCAGGGACCACCAGAAACCATGGCCGTGCGGGGCTTTCCCAAAAGCGGGTCAGGTAGCCTGTGAAATAGCGCACTTCCGGCTCGGTGCTCAGCAACAGGGCCGACAGGCCTTTGTCCGCCATCATCGCCTGCGCACGCGCAACGCGGGCGCGGTATTCAGCGGTGTCAAACCCGCGCACGTCAGATATCCGAGTCAGAGGGGTAGAGTTTGTCATGGTCAAAGCGTCCGTTTTGTCCGATTAACGCGGTAAGGCGCAGGGCTTTCAAGCCCTTTGCGCATCCAATGCCAACCTTTGTGCAGGGGCCATCCCGTGAACGTCCAAATATCTGCTAATCCCGACGCTTATCGCCCGCTTTGGGCGGACACGGCACCGGATGCGCCGCTGCATCCCGCGCTTGAGGGGGACCACCGCACGGATGTGACCATCATCGGTGCAGGCTTTACAGGCTTGCGCGCCGCGCTGAAGCTGGTGAAGGCAGGCACCAACGTCACCCTGCTGGACGCCACAGACGTGGCCTATGGCGCGTCGGGGCGCAACGGCGGGCAGGTCAATCCGATGCTGCCGTTCAACACGCCTGCAAAGCTGCGCAAAATTCTGGGGACCACGCATTTCGAGCGGCTGACAGAGACCTCGCTTGGCTCTGCTGATGAGCTGTTCGAGATGATCCGGACCTACCAGATCGAGTGTCAGGCACGCCAGAAAGGCTGGCTGCGGGTGATGCATTGCGACAAGGCCCTGCGCAACGCACAAGCCGGCGTTGACGAATGGAACAGCCATGGCGCGGGCATGCAGATTATCGACCGCGACGAAGTCGCGCGCCTGTCGGGAACACGTGCCTATGCAGCGGGGGTCGTCACGCCCAAAGGCGGTGCAGTGCAACCGTTGTCACTGGCGCTGGGCATGGCGCAGGCCGCCAAGCAGCGCGGCGTGGTGATCCATGGCAATTCAGCGGTCAAGGGGCTGCAACGGGTGGAGGGCAAGTGGCAGGCCACGACGGCGGGTGGCACCGTGACCTCTGACTGGGTGATCGTGGCGACCAACGGCTATACCGACAGTCTGATCCCCCAGCTCAGCACCACGATCATGCCGGTGCATCCGATCCAGATGGCGACAGACCCGCTGCCCGAGGATGTGATTGGCGCGGTGCTGCCCGAAGGGCACACCATCTCGGACAGTCGTCGCGTCATCATGTATGCGCGCCGCGAGCCGGACAACCGCATGGTATATGGCGGCCACGGTACCGAAGATACGGGGCGCGGCATGGGCGGTTTTGACTGGCTGCGCCGCGACCTTGCACGGGTCTTCCCGCAACTGGCTGGTGTGGAATGGAAATACCATTGGGGCGGGCGCATCGCGATTACCCAAGACCACCTGCCGCATCTGCACGAGCCGCAAGAGGGGCTGCTGGTAGGGCTTGGCTACAACGGG
>CALAIJ010000204.1 GCA_937923365.1 uncultured Sulfitobacter sp. | reverse complement strand
AATGATCCAGCAAGGCATCAAACGTACAATTGTCGCCGTGATGCGACAGGGCTGCCCCTTCGACATCCAGCGGCGTGGCGTCAAACCGTTCTGCAACGCCCATGACGGCGCTGGGGGCGACAAACAAGAACCGTGCCTGCGCATCAACAAACCGGCGGATCAGCCAAGGGCTGGCAATCCGGTCGATCTTGGGCCGGTGACGCGTCACCCAAAGGGTCGCCCCATCAACGGAGGCGGGAAGGGCAACAGCAGGCACGCGCGGCGCGCCTGCCAGATCGCGCCAGCCGTAAGCCCCGCCCGAGAGATACTCCGCCCGCCAGCCGTCGGCACGCAGATGGGCCGCAACGCCCTGGCTCAGCTTGAGACCTTTTTGGCAGACAATAACGCAGGCCTGGTCCCCAAGGCGGTCTTTCAGCCCTTCGATGTCACGGTGCGCGTGGCGAATTGAGCCGGGGATCATATAGGGGTCTTCGCCAAAGTCTTCGGGCGTGCAGACGTCCACGATCACGGGACAATCCGGCGTGCCGATCAGGCGCAGCAATTGGGCGGGGGTGATTTCATTCGGGGCAGCCATGGCATGCATCCTTTGCAAAGGAGTCATGCGAACCTCTGGCTGACGCCTCACGGGGCGTTCGCGTGTGTCCCCATGTCCTGCAGCATCGCCCAAATGTCCGCCATGTCAAGCGTCAGCGGTAAAAGCGCACCTCGGCCACAGCAATATCCGCTTTGAATTCACGGCCATACGCCAGCACTCCGATGCGGCGCAGTTGGGCTGCATCAAAGGCGGCATCGGTCTTGTTGGGCTCAAAATCCTCAAACGGCAGCCGCAGGGTGGTCCATTGGGGTGGCGCTGTAAACGTGGTGCGAAAGCTCTGCCAGGGTCGGGTGAGGGCGGTTGTCCGCAGTCGGATGTCATAGACTTCGTTATTGCCCAGAACCGTGATCTCGACCCCTGTGAAGCCGGCAACGTCCTGACCCACATCAAAGGCCATTTGTACAAACCCGCCGTTGTTCTCAAGCGAGACATCGCCCGTCAGCCGCATTGCCTCCCGCCCGTCGATGGTCACTGGGGCGATCTGGCCTGTTGAAATGCCGCCCATGACCGTGTCGGCCACGTACTCCCATTCGGGGTTTGCCTGCATGCTGCTCTCCTGTGCGCAAAGACCCGCGGCCCAAAGCGTCAATGCAAGTGTCAATGGGGTGCGCAGGAAATTCATGCCCCTCAGGTAAGGCGCGCGGGCCTCAAGGAAAGGGTCAGGCGGTGCGTGTCCCGCTCAGGCACCGCGCGATCAGGTCGGGCGGCAAGGTTCCAAGCTGTTGAAACAGGGAGATGTAGTCGGGATGGTTGAACGCCTCGACGATTTTACCATCAACAATCCGCGCCATAATCTGGGCGGTAAAGACGCAAGGCGCATCGCCGGCGCGCGCGGTGCCCGCAAACTTGACCAGCATATGCGCCCAACCTGCATCTTCGCAAAAATGCACGATTGCAGCCTTTTGAAACGTGACCTGCGCCAGCAGTGCCTCGGCAAAGCCGCGAAATTCAGCGCCTGTGATCTGTGGCGCGTCATCAAGGCCGGTGGCCTTCGTGTCAGGGCGCATGATCTGGTCGATTGCCGACATGTCCTGATCGACCCAGACCCGCTGAAACCAGCTGTCCATCAATTGACGGTTGTTCATGGTGAATTCCTTTTGTGAAAGCCTGAATGCTAACACGTCTCGCAAAATAGCCAAAACGCGGGGGGTGCGCGCGGCATATGTCGTCAAATCTGAAGGGAAAGTGCAGGTTTCTGTTGCCAGGTACCTGCGAACCCCGCCTTAGGTCGCTAAACCCAAGGAGTTAAGTTTCAGAAGCTGAAACCGCTTACGCGGCCATCGCTACTGGAGCACGATTGTCATTTGCAATTGTACAGTTTTCGCCGATAACGGTGGCAGACAGCCGAAACAAAGCAACCCCTTTAGACGTTCGTCGATCCTATTTCGTCCCCATGATCCCCAAATGAAGGATGTTTGGTGGAGACGCCGGGTACCGCCCCCGGGTCCGATCCGCTTATGACGAGCGCGTTTATGTTCATAGTCCCGAAGGACAGTTGTAATGTAGGGTGCCAGGCGGATGCTTGCAATGGTGCGCGCGGCATTTTCCTGCTCTTGCTGGTCTCAGGTATGCTTCCAGCGGGCAGCAGAGTCCGCGAAACCGTGAGCACATAAAGCCATACAGGTGGGGAATTCCGGACTTTTTGCAGGGATCAACTTATGAGAGTGTCACTCATATGCAAACCTGTCAGGTGAAATCGACAAAACCTTTGACAGGCTCAGGGGAGCATTGAAAAGTAATCACATAATACTGCGCATATTTCGCGCGAAACTGACGAGGGAACTACCATGAAATTGATATTGATGCTGGCTGTTTCATTGACGCTATTTGTCACCAGCCCGATCGAGGCTCTGGCCGGATCACTTGTCGCCAAGGTTGATGTGTCCGAACAGGTGATGCGGGTCTACCGCAACGGCAAACAGATTTACCGCTGGCGCGTCAGCACAGCGCGCAAGGGCAAACGGACGCCGCGCGGGCAATGGTCTGCCAAATGGCTGTCGCGCGATCACAAATCCAGCTTGTATAACAATGCGCCCATGCCGCATTCGATCTTCTTTACAGGCAATTACGCAATCCATGGCACCAACCAGATCAGCCGTCTTGGCCGTCCGGCATCGGCCGGGTGTATCCGGCTGCATCCTGAACATGCGCGGATCCTGTTCAACATGACCCGAAAGGTCGGCCGCAGTAACATGCGGGTTGTTGTCAAAAACTGATGGAACGCGCCTTCGGGTGCGTTTTTCATTTCCGGACGACGTTTTTTAAAAGGAGGGTTCGATATGAAACCCATTTTGGCGCCCATTTTTCTGGCGCTTTTCACGGCCTTAGCCGCACCTGTCTTAGGGCAAGCCGCCTTTACCCAAGCGCAGATGGAGGCCGCACCCGAATGTGCCAAAGGGCGCGACCTAAAGGAAAACACCACCGAATTGTGCAGCTGCAAAGCCCGCGGCTTTGACCGCTTTATCTGGGGCACAGGGCCTTATTCAGGTCATTCGGACATCTGCACCGCAGCCCGCTTTGCAGGGATCATCACCAAAGAGGACGGCGGCGTGATCGTGGCCATCGGTCTGGCCGGGCAAAACGAATATACCGAAGGCGAAGCCAACGGCATCAAGGGCCGTCGCTGGGGGCGCTATTCCAACAGCTTTGACGTAGCCTTGGCGGCAACCTTCGGCGGCGCACCAACGGGTCCCGTGCTGGCGTGTCAGGCCTATTCAGCGGCATCTGCCCCCTATACCTGCTCGTGTCCTGCAGGGGCGGGCAACACCGGCTCTGTCTGGGGCGAGGGGCCCTATACTGGCGACAGCGACGTCTGTTCCGCGGCACGGCACGCGGGCGCAGTCGGCGAGGCAGGCGGCGTCGTGCAGATCACCGCGCAGCCTGCGCAGCGCAGCTATACCGCAAGCAAAGCCAATGGCGTGACCACAAACAGTTGGGGACCTTTTGACGAAAGCTTTGCCGTCAACGGCATCAAAGCGCGGGCCAACGGGGCGGCGTGTAAGACCATGCCGAACGGGGCGGATACCCATCAATGCGTTTGCGGTCCTGCGAAAGGGGCAGGGCTGTCGGTCTGGGGATCACATCCCTACACGGCAGACAGCGACATCTGCACCGCTGCGCGCCACGCGGGCGTGCTGTCAGAGGCTGGCGGCGCTGTGAATGTTCTGCGGGTGCGGGGGCTCGCCGCCTATGCAGGCAGCCAGGCCAACGGCGTGACCACATCCAACTGGCAGGGCTTCGACAGTTCGATCGTATTCAACGGCAACTAGGGCTTGGCTGCGCGCGCGGCAAAAACGTCGCGCGCCAAGGCCTGCGTTTCGGCCTCAAGTGCGGTGAGGGCTGCAGCGGTCTTTTCCGCCTCGGCGGCCTCCAGCGCGTCGGCAATGCTCTCGTGCAGCGCAATGATGCGCGCACGGTCGCGGGCGGTGAAGGTGATCATGTTCATTAACGGTTGCATCGCCTCGACGGCGCCTGCCAGTTGGTAGCTGAGCACCGGATTGCCCGCGCCATCCACCAGCGCACGGTGAAAGGCCACGTCAGAGGCGCAAAAGGCCTCGTCCGTCAGGCCCGGTTGCCCCTGGCGGTGAATTTCTGCCCGCATTGAGGCCAGATGATCCGCGCTGCGCCGCTGTGCAGAAAGCGGCGCGCAGGCACGCTCGAGCGTGAAGCGCGCTTCGCAGGCGGTCTCGAAGCTGACGGCATTCATGCTCAGCAGCAGGGTTGAAGTGGTGATTTGCTGGGCTTGTGCGGCCTCATAAGACAAGCGGTTGACGAAAGCCCCGCCTGTGGCACCGCGCTGCGTGCGGATCAGCGATTGCGCCGCCAGCCGTTTGAGCGCTTCGCGCACCGTGGGGCGCGAGACTTCGAATTGCTCGGAAAGTTCCGCCTCGGACGGAAGGCGTTCATCGACGATCAAGCGCCCCTCGACAATGGAGTCGCGGATCGCACTGGCAATCTGGGCGGAGTAATCGGCGGGGCTGTCGTGGTCAATTTTCATATGTCATACATTTATTGTTTGCCGGAAATCTAATTGTCTGACATTAGATTGGCAACACCTGAGTCGCTTCTTGAGGTCCGTGATGAACCCAACGCTTCGATCCACCTGCTGGCTGGCCTTTTTCGCCGCAGTCCTGGGCGCGTGGTGGATGATGGTGACAATGTCGACGGATATGGACCTTGATCTGCTGGGCCGTCCCGGTGCCATGGGCGAAATGATGCGCCAGATGGACCCGCGCATGGATATGCGCATGCCCATGGCCGAATTTGGTCCCCTGTTTGT
>CALAIJ010000203.1 GCA_937923365.1 uncultured Sulfitobacter sp. | reverse complement strand
CGGCGCCCGTGTCTGGGTCGCGCTGCGCCCCGAGAAAATTCGCCTGACCAAGACCGCTAAGGCTGGCAAAGGCCCCAACCAGATCAACGGCGTTGTGGATGACGTAGGCTATCTGGGCGACACCTCCATCTACAAAGTGGAGCTGCCCAACGGCCAGATCATAGACGTGACTGCCCCCAATCAGGCGCGCGCGTTGGACACAAGCACCCGCATCACTTGGGAAGACAAGGTCCATATCTCGTGGGAACCTTCAGCCGTCATGTTGCTGGCCTCATGACAGACGCCGCACAACCACAGCCGCGCCCCCTGCTCCGTCGCGTGATGCGCCGCTTGCAGGACAACTGGCGCACGGTTGTGATGATCATCCCTTTCGTCTGGTTGCTGATCTTCTTCCTGACGCCCTTCTTTATCGTCGCCAAAATCTCGCTGGCAGAGCTTGCCATTGCCAGCCCGCCATTCACCAGCATGGTGGAATGGACCGACAGCGGGATTGTGACGATCAGACTGGTGTTCGACAATTTTCTCTACATCCTCGAAGACAGTCTTTACTATAATACCTATCTGAATTCGTTGAAGATTTCGATCACATCGACCATTCTTTGCCTGCTGTTCGGCTATCCGATTGCCTATGCGATTGTGCGCTCTGGCCCTGTGGCGAAACCCATATTGCTGTTCACCATCATCCTGCCCTTCTGGACGTCGTTTCTGCTGCGCGTTTATGCGTGGATGGGGCTGCTGGCAGACCAGGGCACCATCAACAACGCGCTGATTGCCATGGGCGTGATTGATGAGCCGATCCGCATGCTTTACACCGAATTCGCGGTCTATATAGGCATCGTTTACACCTACATGCCGTTCATGATCCTGCCGCTTTACGCGAATATGGAGAAACTGGACGGCAGCCTGAATGAAGCCGCTGCCGACCTTGGGTCGCGCCCTACGAACACCTTCTTCAAAGTGACGCTACCGCTGACCATGCCGGGGATCATCGCGGGCTCGCTGCTGGTGTTCATCCCTGCCACGGGCGAATACATCATCCCTGACCTCTTGGGCGGCGGGAACGTGAATATGATCGGCCGCGTGCTGTTCAACGAGTTCTCGCGCAACAGCGACTGGCCTGTTGCGGCGGCTGTGGCGATCGTTCTGCTGCTTTTGCTAGTGCTTCCCATCATGGTGTTCCAGCACTTCCAGGGCAAAGCGTCGGAGGGCACCTGATATGTACGGTAAACGCTCCCGCTTTCTGACGATCATGCTGACACTGGGGCTGGCGTTCTTCTACGTCCCGATGATCCTGCTGGTGATCTATTCGTTCAACTATTCCAAGATCGTCCCCGTTTGGGGCGGCTGGTCACTGCGGTGGTACGAAGAGCTCTTCAAGTCCGAAGAGGTCTGGCAGGCGGTCTCTCTCAGCCTGCAAATCGCCTTTGTGAACGCGACATTTGCGACCTTGCTGGGGCTCTTTGCAGCACTTGCGATGGTTCGGTTTGGTCGTTTTCGGGGCCGCACGTTGTTTGGCGGCATGCTGGTTGCCCCGCTGGTCATGCCCGAGGTTATCACGGGTCTTGCCTTGCTGGTCTTCTTCATCTCGGCCAACCAGTTGATCGGCTGGCCGTCCGAGCGTGGTTTTACCACCATCACCATCGCGCATATCACCTTTTCCATGGCCTATGTGGCCGTGACCATTCAGGCCCGCCTGACGGGCATGGGCGAAACGCTGGAAGAAGCCGCCGCCGATCTTGGGGCCAAGCCTTTCAAGGTTCTGACCGCGATTACGATCCCGCGCCTGACCCCTGCCCTGATCTCGGGCTGGCTGCTGGCGTTCACCCTGTCGCTGGACGATCTGGTGATTGCCAGCTTCGTCAGCGGTCCGGGGTCAAACACGCTGCCCATTCTGATCTTCTCGCGCATCCGTGTCGGCTTGCGGCCTGACATCAATGCCTTGGCAACGATCATGATCCTGGTGGTTGCGATCTGTGTGGCGATTGCCGCGATCCTGCTCTTCCGCCAGCAACGTGCTGATATGCGTGACCAGCAGATGGCACAGAAAGCGGCAGAAGAATGAGCGTCGCCGAAGCCCCCGCCAAGCGGCGCACCGCCCCGCGTGAAATCCGGCGCAAGCAACTTATCATGGCGGCGATTTCCTGCATCGCGAAACGCGGATTTTCCGACACAACGCTGCGCCACGTCACCGAAAAGGCCAAGCTGTCCCACGGGGTTGTCAACTACCACTTCGACAGCAAAGAGGCGCTTTATGACGCGACCTTGGGCTATCTGGCGCAAGAGCATTATGACATCTGGACGCGCTACTACGATGCTGCCCCCGATGATCCTGCCGCGCGGCTAGACGCCATCATCCGCGCCGACTTTGACAAGAAGATTTGCACGCACAAACGCCTTGCGGCGTGGTTCGCGTTTTGGGGTCAGGCCAAGTACCGCCCAAATTACCTCAAGATACACAATACCTTTGATAACGAACGGTATGAGCGCATCCGGCAGTTGTGCACCGACATCGCCGCAGACGGTTATGAAGGTCTGGACCCTGACCGCCTTGCGCGCATGATTGAATCGCTCTCGGATGGGTCATGGCTGTGTCTGATGCTGTACCCGTCCACCAGTGACCGCGAGGAATCCCGCGACGATTGCCTGCACGCCTTGACGCGGTTTTTCCCCAAGCACTTCCCGCTGGCGAAAGCGCCTTAGGGACAGCGCCCTAACCCACATCAACCTGTGCGTAATATTTCTTGATCCGGTCGGGGATTTTCCAATGGCAGTGCGTGCCTTTGGGGATGAAAAAACAGTCGCCCGCTTTGACGTGATGGTCTGTCCCGTCAGGCTCTGTGATGATTGCGTCGCCTTCCAACACGACCACAAATTCGTGG
>CALAIJ010000202.1 GCA_937923365.1 uncultured Sulfitobacter sp. | reverse complement strand
GGCAGCACAGGTTTGCCCGCCGATTTGCGGCCCCAACGCAATGCGGGCTATGACGCCTGGGTTGCGTCGTTCAAGAGCCGCGCTGGCAGCAGCGGCATCTCGCAATCCACACTGGAAACCGCGTTTCGCGGCGCAGGCTACTTGCCGGGCGTTGTCAAACGTGACCGCAACCAGGTCGAATTCAAGCGCACCCTAGAGGATTATCTGGCCATCGCCGCTTCGGACGAACGTGTCTCGAAAGGGCGTGCGGCCTATGCGCGTTATCGCAGCACCTTGCAGGCCGTGGAGGCGAAATACGGCGTGGAGCCTGAAATTGTCACCGCGATCTGGGGGCTCGAGAGCTTCTTTGGTGAGCGGCGCGGCAATGTGCCGGTGATTTCCAGCACCTCGACACTGGCTTATGACGGGCGGCGCGGGGCGTTCTTTGAGAAGCAGCTGATTGCGGCGCTCAAGATCATCCAGCGGGGCGACACCACGCCTGCAAACATGACCGGTTCATGGGCGGGGGCCATGGGGCACACGCAGTTTATCCCCACATCATACCAAGCCTTTGCCGTGGATTTCACGGGCGACGGGCGTCGCGACATCTGGTCGAATGATCCAACGGATTCGCTGGCCTCCACGGCGGCCTACCTGTCGCGTAACGGCTGGTCGCGTGGCAAACGCTGGGGCGGTGAGGTTGGCAATGGCGCGCCTGCGGGCCGTACGTTGCAGCCACAAGCAGGCGGGCCAAAGTTCACGGTCACGTCCAACTTTAATGTGATCAAGCGCTACAACAACTCGGACAGCTACGCGATCGGGGTCGGCCATCTGGCGGACCGTATTCGCGGAGGCGGGCCTATCCGGGGGTCCTTCCCGCCGGACAAATACGGGTTGACCAAGGACCAGCGCAAACGTCTGCAAGAGCGTTTGACGGCCAAGGGCTTTGATACCGGCGGCGCGGATGGCGTTCTGGGGCCCAAGAGCCGCGCTGCTGTTGCGGCCTATCAGAGCAGCAAGGGGCTTGCTGCCACTGGCGATCCGTCGGTCGCTTTGCTGCGTAGTTTGGGCTGATTTGAGGCAAAATTTGACGCTATAGCGCGTCAAATGCTGATAGCTTCGGCAAAAACTATCGGAAAAGTACGAAAAACGCGATCTGCACTACTCCTAATTGCGTTTTTCCCTTTGACCGCGAATCACCTCCGTGCCAGAACTTGTGGAGGTCCACTACTGCTGGGCGTTCTGCGCGCCTGGCCAACGAAATGTAGTGTGATCGAGCTGGGGAATTTGGTGAGTTGGTCAAGAATTCGCGCCCAGAGACCGTTTGGTCTTTGTGTGAGAACGTGCAGCGGTGCTGTGCCGCAAATCTGCTGCCCGCGTGTCTGGACCGTCACGCCCACCCAACCTTCAGCGTCATATAGGGCGCCCGATTTCCGGGCGCGGGGGCCATGCCAAGAGAGCCGTGAAAAGGTTTCCGGGCAGATGAAGTGAAGGACGAGACATGACATTTCCAATGGACAGCTATCCGGTGCAGACCGTGCAAAAACGCAGTATGTTGTTGCCGATACTTGTTGGTTGCGGGGCGTTCGCCGTGGGAACAGCCGTCACCTTTGGTGTGGTTCAATGGCAATCGCAAAAGCAGCAACTGGCGTTGATGAGCCAGATGGTCCTGCAGATGCAGCAAGCGCCGCAAACCGCGCAGGTCGCGGTACCCGTCGCCACGCAACAGGACGTTGCGACCCGCAACGCGCCGCTTGATCTGCTGGAGGTCACGCCGCCGACGACGGCCTCCCAAGCGCCTGCCGAAGTGGTGCAGGTGGCCGTTGCGACCCCTGTCCCTGACGAACAGTTGTCACGCACGACGGCGGACAAAATTCGCGCGCTTGTCTCACGGTCTTCCGATCCGCTGGTCTCTGCGGCGCTGGCACAAGATGCGGCCCGCCGCGAAACGATGTCGGTGGCCATTCAAGGCGTGAACGAACTGGTGGACGCGGCCGTAGCCGGGGATTACGCGCTTTCGACGCTGGGCGAGGACGGCAAGCTGGGCATCAGCTTTGAGGGTCACCGCGAAGACCAGCGCGAACTGGAACTTCTGCTGGCCTCTGCGGCGCAGGCGGACATGATCGCTTTCAACGCTTCGGTGCGCGGAAGTGACGGCAGCTATGACGGCAAGATCATTCTGTATGATCTGGTTGAACGCGCCCTGATCAATGGCAACGAGGCTGAGCGCCGCACAGGGGCGCAGATGCAGCAAGAAGCCTTGGCTCTTTTGGGGCGCAACAATCCTGCCGTTGCCGCCGCAGAGCCTGCGTCGGATGGCGGCAAAACCTACCGTGTTCAGGCCGGCGACAGCCTTGCCTATATCGCGCTGCAATTTTACGGCAATACCAATGGTTACCAGCGGATATTCCAGGCCAACCGCGACAAGCTAAGCAGCCCTGACAAAATTCAGATCGGCCAGAAACTGGTCATCCCCAGCGCTTGATACAGAACCATTCGAGCAGGCTTGGCCCGTCCCGACACGAGGGGGCGGGCCTTTTTGCATCCTGGCACAGGCCGCGGGGCTTTGACATGGCGTTGCCCCGCGAAGGTGGTCTATTCGCAGATGTTCTCTTTGATAAAGCAGTTTGAGCCGATGCAGCCGTCCCAGCCTTCATCCTTGGCCGCTTGGGATTTTTCGCCAAAAGCGCCATCGATCAGTGTGACGGATTTTATCTTTTCGAATTTGAAAATGCGTTTGGCTTCAAAGTCGCGCCCCTTGGTGCAACCGCGACTTTGCCAGCCGTGCAGGTAGAACGATCCGTTGTTGCCAATCGCGACCTGATGCACGTCGACGATGCGGGGCGCGCAGCCTTTGCTGACGTCTTTGTCATAGACCAGTTCGATGACACGGCCTGTCTTGGCGGCTTCGCACAAGGGGCCTTGCAGGTCATCCTGCGCCTGCGCGGCAAGGGCGGTTGACGCAACAATCAGGACGGACAGGGGCGCAGGACGGGACAACATGGCAAAGCCTTTCGAAGGGAACTTTCGTGCCAACCTATCCGATCAGACAGGATGAGCAATGATGCCAGCCCATCAGCCGCGATGAACCATGACG
>CALAIJ010000201.1 GCA_937923365.1 uncultured Sulfitobacter sp. | reverse complement strand
AAATCCTTAATGGAGTTAAATCCGTCCATTGTGGAATCGCCGAAAACAAACAGGTCATTGCCCGCACCGCCTGTCAGGGCATTTGCCCCGCTTCCACCATCCAGTGTGTCCGCCCCGCCGTCACCAAAGAGAAAGTCATCGTCGGTGCCGCCATTCAGATTATCGTTGCCGTCACCGCCACGCAAGTCGTCCGCGCCACTTCCACCCAGCAAGGTATCATCGCCCGCATTGCCGCGCAGCAGATCGGCGTCATCCTCGCCCACCAGGATATCATTCCCGTCGCCACCGAAAAGGCCGTCTATGCCAGTGCCGCCTTCAATGGTATCGTCGCCCGTCCCGCCGTTCAGCACGGCGTCATCGCCGCCACCTGCATCGATGAAATCATTGTCGTCGCCGCCATAGATCGAATCTGCACCGTTTCCGCCGCGCAGAAAATCATCCCCCGCAAGGCCGCGCAGCACGTCCGCACCGCTGTCACCGCGCAGGTCATTACCTTCATAGTCACCGGTCAGGATATCCGCCTGCTTGGTGCCGAAAACGCGCTCAAAGTCCGAGATGAACTGCGTCAGCCCGACGGGCAGCACCACTTTTGAGTTGAACAGATCAACCGTGACGCCTGTCGGCTCCCCGTTGAATACGCTCATGTCAAAGGTGTCATATCCGGACCCGCCATAGGTCACGTCATTGCCGCCGGAGCCGATCACCGTATCAATGCCCGAGCCCGCATAGATCACGTCAGAGAAACCGCCGCCGTCGATCACGTCATCACCGCCAAGGGCATAAATGATGTCATCGCCGCCAAAGCCGGTCACGGTGTCATCGCCGTTGGTGCCTGTCAGCACGTCGTCGCCACCGCCGATTTCATAGACCACAAGTTCGTTGTTGTTTTCTGAACCGACCAGCATGAACTGGACCCCGTCGACAGTGACAAAGGTCGCCTCATTCGGCCTGTTCAGATTGTCGATGACCCCGCCCTCAATTGCGCTGAGCGTTCCTTTGGTTGAGGAAAGAGGGCCCGTATCCACCTCGAACACTGTGACCGTATCTGAATTGTAGCTCGAAACGCTTAGGTAGGTCTTGTCTCCCACTTCAAACAGGCTGGTTTCCGCTGCACCATTCAACAAAGAGGACGACTGGATTTCCTGTATGACCTCGAAGCCGTCTACGCTGTCGTAGGTTAGGACAACGATACCATCTGCGTTAAACGCGGGCACAAAGAGTGTAAGCACGCCATCGATTTCCATCACCGCAGAGTGGGACGCACCATCGATCACCACATTATCGGTAAATGTGTCCTGGAACGTAAGTACGCCTGTCGACGGGTCAATACTCCAGACAGAAACAGCATCTGAAGAAAATCCAGCCGTTACCAACGTAGTGCCAAAGACATTTGACACCCACGGTGAGCTCAACCCGTTCGTGTTCGTGAGGGGCACGGATTCAACAAAGGTCATGGTTCCCGTATCCGAGATCTCAAAAACGGAAATGCCATTGTCATTGTAGCCGGCGATGTAGGCGAATGCGCTTGCGCCTGTCTCGTAGACCGATGTGGTCCACGCGCCGTTAAGTTCATACGCAGTATTATCAATATCATAGACCGATGCAGTCGGCGTCACGTAAGGCGGCATGTCAGACACAGCGAAAAGGATCACCCCGTCATTGTCACCGGAACTGAGAAGAACAAAGTCATTCCCGCCCGCTGTAAAGGCCGTGACGCCCCGCCCATTATCAATCGGGTTTTGAACGCTGTTTCCAAAGGACGTCACAAAGGTAAGCGTGCCTGTTGCGTCCAGCGTGAAAACTTCCAAACGTGTTTCCGTAGCTTGATAGACGTAAGTCACACCGTTGATCACATGCGTTGCCGAAGTAGAAGGGTCGGCAAATCCGAGGACGTCTGAAGGTGTGATTGTATCTTTTAGGGCGAAACTGGTGCCAGTCACGAGGGCCATGAAAATACTCCGAGCCTGTTAGAATTCCGCAAAACGCTGCCGCAAATGAGCGCGTCTAGGAAGAAAAATCAAATTTATCTGGAGACTATGTCACATTTCCCGCCTTGGTGAAAGGTCTGGTTTCCCCTACCCGCGCCCGCCCGTTTGACACGATCAGACCTGTACGCGGCCCCTGATGCGCGCGGTCTGAAGCGAGGTATGACTGCATGGCCCGGGTGCGAAAAGACACAGGCCCGCACAGCAAAGCCCGCCTATTGGCCTGCGTCTGAAGCACATCAATTCTCGCGAAAGGCGCGCATCAGGTGGTCCGTCAAAGGCTTCACCACGTAACTCAACACGGATCGGGCGTTGGTTTCCAGATAGCCTTCCAGCGGCATGCCGGGGACCAGTGCCAGATCGCCCAGCTTGCTAAGCTCTGACGCGTTGATCGCCAGTTCAACCACGTAGTAGGTCAGCCCCGTCTGCGGGTCCTGCAGCGATGTGGGCGAAACGCGCTGCACGGTGCCCGCCAGTTCCGGCGTCGTACGCGCATCGAATGCGGCAAAACGGATGTTGGCGGGCTGATCGATATAGACCTGATCGATGGAGGCAGGATCGACCTGTAGCTCATAGGTCAGATCGTCGGTCAGCGGGACAATCTGCAAAACGGTCGAGCCGGGCTGCACAACGCCACCTTTGGTAAAGACCTGCATTTCATGCACGATGCCACTGACGGGGGCCTTGAGAACGACGCGTTCCAACTGTTTGGTGGTCGAGATAACCTGCTGCTGCAACTCACCAATCTGCGTCGTGATCTGACGCAACTCGCTGACGACCTGTTCCTTGAACTGGCGACGGCTTTGCAGGATTTCCAGTTCCGCGTCCTGAATGGAGTTGCGCACACGGGCAATCTCGGACTGGTGCTCGGACAGCTGACCTTGCAGGTCCGCCTCTGAACGGCGAATGGACAACAGCTGGCTTTCGGTGACCAACTGGCGGTCCTTCAGCTTTTGCGTTGCGGCCATTTCCTGTTGGATCAGGTCCAGTTGCAGCACCTTGGATGCCACCAATCCTTCGATACCGGTGATTTGATGCCCGAATTGCACGGTCTTTTCGCGCAATTGCTCTTCCCGGCCTTGTTGCAATGCACGGCGGGCGGCAAAGACCTCTTGCTGGCCGATGACATAGCTTTCCGCCTCCATATGGGCCAGCAGCGGCGGGAACGGGCGGAAGGTCACTGTGTCCAGATTGGCTTGCTCCGCTTTCAGACGGTCCTCGCGCACCAGCAAATCCGCCAGCCGCGCCTCGTAGATGGCCAAGTTCGCCTCCAGCAGGGTCTTGTCGAGCGTGACCAGAGGCGCGTCGCGCATGACCACGTCGCCTTCGGTGACCAGAATGTCCTCAATCACGCCCCCGTCAAAGTGCTGCACCTGCTTGGGCTTGCCCTGAATGGCGATTGAGCCCGACGCAATCACAGCGCCACTGATCCAGACAAAATGGGCCCACGCGACAATGATCGCCAGCAACGCGATGCCCCCTAAGATGCCGATGCGCGCCGTCCAGCCAAATCCGGTCTTGAGCGGTCTATCCATTTGGTTTCTCCCTCATTCCGGCGGTTTCTTTGGGGGGGATTGCGTCTGCATCCGCGCAAGCACTTCATCCTTGGGGCCAATATCGACCTGTTTGCCATCGCGCAGCACAAGAATATCATCGACCGCCGCGATCGCGCTGGGTCTGTGGGCCATGACAACAACGGTGCTGCCGCGCTGTTTGAGGGTCAAGATCGCCTGGGTCAGCGCCTTGTCCCCGTCCATGTCCAGATTGGAGTTGGGTTCATCCAGTACCACAACTTTGGGCGCGCCATAAAGAGCGCGGGCCAAGCCGATCCGCTGGATCTGGCCGCCCGACAGAGGCTGGGCCGTATAGCCGATTTCGGTGGCGTAGCCTTCGGGCAGCGACAGGATCAGTTCATGCACGTTTGCGATGCGCGCAGCCTCTATCACCGCTTCATCCGTCGCATCAGCATCAAATCGGGCGATGTTGTCACGCACGGAGCCCGCAAGCAGATCAAGTTTTTGTGGCAGATATCCGATGTACTGGCCCAGACGGTCAGGATCCCATTGCAACAAGGTGGCCCCATCCAGCCGCACCTCGCCCTGATCGGGATGCCATGCCCCGACCAGCAGACGCGCAAGCGTGGATTTGCCGCCCGCGCTCGGCCCGATCACACCCAAGGCACGCCCCGGCTCCAACCGCAGGGAGATGCCCGAAAGGATGGGTTTGGCATCCACATCCGCCACGTCGGCAGGTGGAAATTTACTGACGCTTTGGACAGTGATCACGCCTGTCGGTTCAGGCAGGTCCATCGAAGGTTCATCCTCGCGGCCATACATCATGAAGGCCCCGCGCAAGCGCCGATGCGCTTCCCGCGCGCGGATCACGCCGCGCCATTGACCGATCACCTGATCAATGGGTGCCAGCGCGCGCCCCGCAATGATGGAGGCCGCAACGATCATGCCTGCCGATATCTCTTGTTGTAGGGCAAGGTAGCCGCCCAGACCCAAAAGGGCCGATTGCAGCAACATGCGAAAGGCCTTGGAACTGGTGGTGAACGCTTCACCCCGATCCCCGCCGATCTGCCCTGTGGACAGCCCGTCGCGGTGCATATCGGACCAACGTTTGCGCACGTTCTCGCCCATGCCGAGGGACAGCACCGTATCCCCGCTTTGATGGGACTGGTCGACAAAGGCGCTTTCGGTGGCATCCATGCCCATGGCCTTGGCGATGGACGCCTTGGTCAACGCCTGATTGGCCAGCGCCAGCACCAACACGACAATCGCCCCCGCCACCGTCAGCATGCCAAGCCAAGGATGCACCAGCCAGACGATCCCAAGGTAGACCGGCACCCACGGCAGGTCGAAAAAGCCCAGGACCGCAGGACTGCCGATAAAGCCGCGCACCACGGCCAGATCGTTCAAAGGACGCCCCTTGATCGTGGCCCGCCCTGCCCCCGATTTCATCCAGATATCAAAGGCCTTGTCGCTTGTGTCCTGATCCAGCCGGTAGCCTGCCCGCGACAGCATCCGCGTGCGCAAGAAGTCGTAGAGCCCCAGAAAGGTGAAACAGACCACCACGATCAGGAACAGACCTTGCAGCGTGGCAACAGACCCGCTGGCAAGCACGCGGTCGTAGACCTGCAGCATGAACAGCGGCCCCGTCAGCATCAGGATATTGACCACAGCACTGAACAGCGCCACCAGCACGAAACGGCGGCGCAGACGGCTTACTGCCGTGTCATAGATACTCTTTGTCCGCATGAAGCCCCCGGCAGTTACGCCTTAATAGAACGAGAACTGGTCTTCATCCAGTGCCGCCAGTTGGGTCCCCGCAAGGAACAGGCTGTCCCCGCCGCCAAAGTCGAACAAAACGCCGCCGTTGTCAGAGCTGGCGAAGGACATCAGGTCCGCAAAACTGTCGACCCCGTCCACACCCAGCGCGATTTTGTCGCCTTCGATCAGGTTGCCACGGCGGTTGGTGCGGTTGGCAGTGTAGTCCACAACGAAGTCGTTGCCATCACCGCTGCCAAAGTTGAACGTGTCGCTGCCACGCCCGCCAAGCAGGAAGTCGTCGCCCGCCCCACCGGTGATTGTGTCACGTCCGCCACCTCCCAGCAGCAGATCGTCGCCCGCGCCACCGTCAAGCACGTCGGCCCCGCCGCCACCCGACAGCAGGTCACTGCCATCGCCGCCGTAGATGTTGTCGCGCCCACGGCCACCCGACAGCAGGTCAGAGCCCGCGCCACCGGCCAGCAGGTCCGACCCGCTGCCGCCAAACAGGAAGTCGGTGCCATCGCCGCCCACTTCGGTATTGCCGAAGTTGTTGATCACATTCAGCGAAACCGTGGCCGTCGACGTCTCCTGCCCGTCCGTGACGGTATAGGTGAACTGGTCACTGCCTTCGTGGTCAAAGAACGGGGTGTAGACAATGTTGTCGCCGTCAATCTCGACCGCACCACCTGATCCGGCGGTCACGTCGGTGATGGTCAGCGTATCGCCGTCAGGGTCCACATCGTTGGCCAGCAGCACGGACTGGTCGATGGCCAGTCGCGTGGTGACCTCTACATCGAACACACCGTCATCCACGGCTGTCGGGGCGGCGTTGCGCTCCTCCAGCGTCAGAGTGAAGACGTCCGAGACTTCGTTGGTGCCATCGGTTGCGAAAATCTCGAAGCTTTGCACACCTGCGGCGGTGCGCGGCGCTGTGCCAGAGATGTTGGTGCCATCAAAGCTGATCCATGCAGGCAGCGCGCTGCCGTCCGCCTGGCGCAAGGCATAGGACAGCGTGTCGCCGTCGGGGTCCACGAAGCGCTCCACCGGCAAGGCGATGACAAAGGGCTCGCCCGTTGCCAGTTGCGCCCCTGTGCTGTCGGTGTCGTAGTCGTCAAACGGTGTCACCAGGATGGGCGCGTCATCGCTTGGCGTGATCTCCAGCACGAACTCGTCAGAGACGCTTTCAAGCCCGTCAGATGCCGTCATGCGCAGGCCGATCTCCCCATTGAAGTTCAGGGGCGGTGTGCCGCTGATGGTGAAGGCCGCCGCGTCAAATGCCATCCATTCGGGCAATGCGCTGCCGTCTGACAGGGTCAGATCGAAGCTCAGAACATCGCCGTCCACATCCGTGAACAGGCTGCGTTGCAAGGCAATACTAAAGAACGCGTCTTACTCGCTGTTGCGGTCCGACAAAGGCGCGCTGATCACGGGAATGTCGTTCACAGCCTCGACCACAAAGCGCAAGGCACCCAAGCTGCTGACCTGACCATCGCTAGCAACCAGTTCCAGATCAAGCGCACCATTGAAGTTCTCTGGCGGGCGACCTGACAGGGTCAAAGTGGCCGCGTCAAACGCGATCCACGCAGGCAGGGCAATGCCCCCTGCCCGTTGCAGGCTGATCTCAAGCGCGTCGCCGTCGCCGTCCGTCACGGTGCCTGCCGGCAAGGTCAGGCTGAAATCACTGTCCTCGGAGATGATCACATCGTCCAGCGGCTGCACGATCACAGGCGCTGTGTTGGACGCAACCACATCCACCGTCACGGTCGATGGGGTCACGTTGACCCCGTCCGTCACCTGATAGCTGACGACCAATTGTCCGGTGAAGGCCGGATCACGGGCCACGGCAATGTTGCCCATGCCGTCAAGGGCCGCGGTAAAGCCAGCACCACCGACAACGGAGGCGACGCTTAGGCTGTCGCCTTCGGCATCGCTGTCGTTGGCAAGCAGGTCTGCGATGGGGATCAGGACAACCTCGGCCGTGCCGCCATCAAAGGTGTCTGCCACCGTGACAGGTGCATCGTTGATCGCGACAATTTCGACCTCGACCGTGGCGCTATCGCTGCGGCCTGTGCCGTCGCTGACCACATAGTCGATGCTGCTGAAGCCCGCAAAGTCCGCGTCAGGTGTGATCTGCAACGTGCCATCCGGCATCAGATCGATGCTGATGCCCGCCCCTGCAACGGCGGAGGTCACGGTCAGCGCGTCGCCATCGGCATCGCTGTCATTGGCCAACAGGTCCGTCAGCAGGATGGAGAACACCTGATCTTCGAACCCGCGCAACGTGTCGTCCTGTGCGACAGGCGCGTCAGGCGTGGCCGCAACGTTGACCGCGACCGTCCCTGTGGAGGACACGCCATACTGGTTCGCCACCTCATAGGTGATCTGGAACGTGCCGTTCACATCCGCATCTGGCACAAACTGGAAGGTGCCATCGCCGGAGGTCTGCACATAATCGCCGGTGATGCCGACCAGTGTCAGCACGCCGCCATCCGGGTCGATGTCATTGGCGATGAGGGCTGCGCCATAAATGGTGATCGCAGTGTCCTCGGTCAGTTCGATCGCGGCATCGGCAACTACGACTGGCGCGTCATCGACGGGCAAGACGGTGATGAACACTTCACCGATTGCTTCTGCACCAAAGCTGTCTGCCACCACATATTTGAACTTGGCATTGCCAAAGTAGTCAAAGCGCGGTGTGAACACAGCTGTCTGCCCGACCTGCGTCACGGTCCCGTTGTCCCCGTCAAAGACAGAGGTAACGCTGAACGCATCGCCTTCGATATCAACGTCATTGGCAATCAGCGTGGCAAAGTCGATGACCAGCGGCTGGTCTTCGTTCACTTCGAAACCGGTGTCATCCACCGTGATAGGCGCGTCGTTAACGGGGGCAAAGTTGATGACAACCTCGCCTTCGCTTTGCAGACGGCCATCGGTGACACGGTATTCAAAGCTGACCTCGCCATTGGTCTGGTCATCGGGTGTGAACTGGATCACGCCATCGGGCCGCACAAAGGCGTTGCCCCCGTCCGCATTGGTTTCAATCGACAGGAACGTCAGCGTGTCTTCGGGGTCAAAGTCGCTCACGTTGCTCATCAGATCAGCGATGCTCAGCGTTTGTGACGTGTCCTCGACACCCTCAAGATCGATGCGCGGCGTAATCGGTGCGCGGTTGGTCGAGGCAATGTCAAAGGTGATGATCCCCGTATCCGTAAGGCCCGTACTGTCGCTGACCACATAGGTCACCGTGGTTTCGCCATCAAAGTTCACGTTCGGCGCAAAGGTGACTGTGTCGCCGTCACGGGTGAGGATCCCGTTCACGCTTTCGCCAAAGGAGATCACGCTGAGTTGGTCTTCGTCCACATCCGTGTCGTTGATCAGAATTTCGGCCACATCAAAGATGACAAAGCCTTCTTCTTCTCCGTCGAACGCATCATTGCGCGCAACGGGCGGGTCGTTGACGGGGGCCAGATCAATCTCGACCACGCCAGTGGTTTCGCCCTGCTGGTCGTCGGTGATCACATAAGCGATCGCGATCTTGCCGCTGATTTCGGGATCAGGCGTATAGATGCCCTGTGCGCTATGCATCCCGTTCAGATCGGCGGTGATCTCGGCGGTCTCAACCACACTGTCTATGTCACGTGTCATGCTGATGACAAAGCTGTCACGCACGTCCAAAGGCACGGTCGCGGTGATCACACCCGTGGCGGTGTCCAGCACCATCCAGGTGGGCAGCTCGGATCCATCCGCCAAAGTGGCGGCAAACACAGCGGCCTGATCGGTGGCAAGGTCTTGGGCCGCCAGCAGCACATCGCCCGGCACAACGTCAAGCGCGCCATTGACCTGATCATCATAGGTCTGGGTGACCGTCTCGGTGATGGTGACGGGCAAGCGGGTCTGGGCAAAGCGAATGCCGACCAGATCGGTAAAGCCTTCGGGGACTTCCGCGGTCAGAATGCCTGTGGTGGTATCAAAGGCCATCCACGCGCGGATCAAGGTACCGTCGCCCAAGGTGGCGGCATATGTGCCCCCCTCCTGGTGGTCAAAGTAGTCCTTTGCATCCAGCGTGATCGTACGCGCTCCCGTGGCAGGCAACCCCTGCAACGCGCCATTGAACCCGTCAGAGGCATCCGCCTCCAGCGTTTCGGGCAGCAAGGTCTGGCTGATCTGAAGATCAAGGGTTTCGGTCAACCCGCGCGGCACACGGCCCGTGATCAGGCCGGAGGCCGCGTCAAAGTCGATCCACTCGGGCAGCTCTGACCCGTCAGCAAGGGTGACGGCGTATGTCGCACCCGTCTCACGCGCGACATGGTCAAAGATGTCAATGATCTCGACTGTCTGGCGCGGGCCTTGCAGATCGGGCTCGCCCACGCTGACGATGCGGATGTCATGGCCATCCACGTCCGTGTCATTGATCAGCAGATCGCCAAGGGTGAAGATCGTGATCTCCCCTTCAACGCCTGCAATCTCGTCGACCAAAGCATCGGGCCGCTCTGCTGTGGCACCGACGTTGACAAAGATTGTGGCAGGCTCGTCTGCGCTGGCACCTTTGACGTCCACCGCGTCATACTCAACCGCGAAGGTCCCGTAGAAGTCGTCAGGCGCATTCAGAACGATCAGTTCCGGTGTGTCATAGGCACTGGCACCGCCCAAAGGCGAGACGCTGTAGGACGGATCAATCACCACGTCCATCAACACGGAGAAGTTGACCGCGCCGACCATGTCCAACCGCACCGGAATGGCACCAACAAAGCCTGCAGGCGACTGGCCCGTGAACTGCAAGGTGTCTGCGTCAAAGTTCAGCCATTCGGGCAAATCGGCCAGATTTTCCTTGAGTGCGGTGACTTCTGTGATGCTGTCCATGGCAAGGCCGAACTGGCCCTGTTCGGTAAAGTAGCTGGCCGTTTGCAACATCGCATTGACCGCAGGATCAACCCCAACGGCGGGATCAATGACAAACTCGATGGCAAAGTTGTCGTCGCTGCTGCGTTCGTCAAAGAAGTAGTTGGAATCCGACTGGAACACGATCTGAACCCGCACTGCTTCGGCATCTGCCGCAGGCGCAATGGTGGACATCTGCAGGCTCATGGTCTGCGCATCAAAGGCCAACCATTCGGGCAAGGGACGCATGCTGGCCAATTGGGCAATCGGCGTGAACAACGCGTTTTCAAGGTAGATCAGCTCATTTTCACCCTCGATCGGGCGATACTCGCGGATACCTGCGTCAAACAGCATCAACTGGGTGGCAACGGGCACACCGGTCAGCAACGCATCTGCGTCCGTCGGCTGGACGTCAAAGGTGACTTCGTGCGCCAGCGTCAGCGTGCTGCGGAACTCCAGATCGGGGGTGTTGTAGTAGCCAACGGTGACAGAGACAGGATCAATCTGATCCTCGGGCATCACACCCAGCAACACACCTGCATCCGCGTCGAATAACAGCCAATCGGGCAGATCACTACCGTCCGCAAGCGTGGCGATGGCGGTAAGTTCCGCAACCTCGTCAGAGCCTTGCAGCAACGTGTCCTTGGCCACGCGCGGCTGCACATCGGCCATGGTCAGGGCGAAGGCCGCCTCGAATGGGGTGTACTCTGGTAGCAAGTTTGCCACGCGCACAATATCCGCACCAGCAGCAAAGTCGATCAGCGCCTCGGGTGTCATGTTGAACAGGCCCAGCCCTTCGAACATCACTGCGTCGCTTAGCAGGTCTGTGATGCGGTCGAAGTTCTCCTGATTGAACAGGGAGTTAACGTCCACATCCAAGCCATAGACCGCTTGGCTGGCATAGGTGCTGTCGAACTGGTCCAGCGGCAAGTCCGCTTCGACAAAGGACAGTTTGATCAAAATCGACTCGTCGACTTCTGGGAGCGCATCCTCATCAATGGCGAACTTCAGTGTCTCGCTGTCAAAGCTCAGCCAGTCTGGCAGTGCATTGCCGTTGGAGAGCGTGGCGATGAAATGCCCCTCGCCTGCGGCGCGCAGCAACATGCCGTCGCCCGCCGTGAACTGTGTTGTCGCGGCTTGGGCGTTGCCGCGGATGCCGTCGGCTACACGCTCCAGCGCGATCTGGTCGGTCCAGACCTGATCGTCCGCCCCGTCCACACCGGGTCGGGTGAGCGTCAGGGTGACATCCGCAGTTGGCGTCGTGCCTGTGGGATCGAACCAGAAGCTGAGCGTTTCCGCGTTGAACACCAGATCATCGGGCAACTCAGTGCCATCAGACAGTGTCGCCGTCGCGGTGATGCCAAGGCTTGCAACCTGGGCACCCAGATCAACATCGACCGTGTCCCGAGACCAGTCAACCTGCCCCAGAACACGCGCACTGGAGAAGAACAGCACATCACCATCCTGGTCGATGTCGTTGCCAAAGGCTTCGCCGGGAATGACGCTGAGAGGTTCGTCTTCCAGCCCGAATACCAGATCATCATTCAGGATCGGGCCATCGTTCTGCGGCAAAATGCTGATGGAGACGTAGCCTGTGTCAAAGCCACCCTCACCATCGCTGATCTCATAGGCAAAGCCAGCGCCGCCGTTGTAGTCGGACGTGGGCGTAAATTCGATCATCCCGTCTTCATCAAAGCGGACCTTGCCGTTCAGCGGGAACCGTTCAACGCCGGAGACACTAAGCGTGTCGCCGTTCTGATCCGTGTCGTTCTCCAGCAACTCGGCAGGATCAATCAGCAGCACCTGATCTTCGAGGATTTCGAAGGCATCATCCACGGCACGGGGCGGATCGTTCAGCGGTACGATGTCGATTTCGACCACATGGGTGGCGCGCGCGCCGTTCTCATCAACTGTGTCGTAAGAGAACCCCGCGTCGCCCAAGACACCGTTGGCCACGAAGGTGACTTCGCCCAGTTCGGCGTCAAACGTCATCGCGCCATTGAAGGCCGAATGCACCCCGTCAAAGACAAAGCTGTCGCCTTCGATGTCGTAGTCATCCTCCAGCAGGTCGATGACCGTAATCACCGTTTCCTGGGTCTGGCGCAGGGTATAGCTGTCGCCGTCACTGCGCGGCGCGTCGTTAACTGCGTTGAACAGCAACTCTACAGAAGCGGTGGAGAATTCACCGTTCCCGTCCGTGAGCGTATAGATGAAGCCCGCAAAGCCGAAGTGATCAGGGCGCGGTTCAAACTCGATAAAGCTGCCGCCAATGCTGCCTTTGCCATTGGTCAGATTGTAGTTGGAATTCGTGTAAAGCGGGTTGCCGTCCATATCCAACAGCGGGCTAAGTGCCACAATCGACAGGGTATCCCCGTCAATATCCGTGTCGTTGACCAGCAGGTCCGCGATGGGGATCCGCAGAATGGTATCCTCTTCGCCCACAAACACGCCATCATCCGCCCCTTCAGGCGCGTCGTTCACGGGACGCAGGTTAACCTCAACCTCGGCGGTGGATTCACGGCCGAATGTGTCGCGCACAGTGTAC
>CALAIJ010000200.1 GCA_937923365.1 uncultured Sulfitobacter sp. | reverse complement strand
TGGCGCTGATCTCAGCTCCCTCCGGGCTGCCGTCAGCGCCGGGGAAACGCTGCCGCCGCCTGTGTACCACGATTGGCAGGCCAAGACCGGCAAACCCATGCTCGACGGGATCGGGGCGACAGAGATGCTGCATATCTTTATTTCGAACCGTTTCGACGACCACAAAGCGGGATGCACCGGCAAGCCTGTGGCAGGCTATGAGGCGCGGGTGATCGACGATGAAGGCCGCGATATGCCTGTGTGTGAAGTCGGCAAACTGGCCGTGCGTGGCCCCACCGGTTGCCGCTATCTGGCGGATGATCGCCAGCAGATCTATGTCCGGGACGGGTGGAACATCACCGGTGATAGTTTCTGGGTTGATGAAGAGGGGTTCTTTCACTTTGCGGCGCGCAATGACGACATGATCATCTCGGCGGGCTACAACATTGCGGGGCCGGAGGTTGAGGCGGCATTGCTCAGCCACCCGATGGTCAGCGAATGCGGCGTCGTGGCCAAAGCTGACGAAGAGCGCGGGGCGATCGTGCAGGCCCATGTGGTGTTAATGGACGGGGCAGAGAAATCTGCCCTTACAATCAAGATATTGCAAGACCATGTTAAAGCGACAATCGCGCCTTATAAATACCCGCGTGACGTCCAGTTCATTGACGAACTGCCAAAGACTGCAACAGGAAAAATACAACGCTTTGCCTTGCGTGAAGATCCGTGAGTACCTTTGACAAAGCGGCCAAGGGCGCCAAGATGGATTTCGCCAAGGACATGTCTTATGGCGACTATCTGGGCCTTGATGCGCTGCTGGATGCGCAGCACCCGCTTAGCGATGCCCACGACGAGATGCTGTTTATTGTGCAGCACCAAACCTCCGAATTGTGGATGCGTCTGGCCATTCACGAATTGCAAGCCGCCCGCAGCGTGATGTTGCAAGGGCACCTGAGGCCCGCGTTCAAGATGTTGTCCCGCGTCGCGCGCATTTTTGAGCAGCTCAACAATGCGTGGGACGTGTTGCGCACGATGACGCCCAGCGAATACACGGCGTTTCGTCCGTCGCTCGGGAATTCCTCGGGCTTTCAGTCGCACCAGTACCGTCTGGTCGAATATCTGTTGGGCAACCGCAATGAAGCGCTGATGAAACTGCACAAGCACAAGGACGCAGCGTTCGAGGCATTGCGCGATGAGCTGGCGCACCCCAGTCTCTATCAGGTTGCCATCGATATTGCCTGTGCACAGATGGGCCAGCCTGCTTTGGCGGGCGCGCCGGGCACGGGGGACTGGGCCGCGCATACTGCCGTTCAGGACCTTTGGCAGAAGGTGTACGAGGACCCCGCAACCCATTGGGAACTCTACGAGCTGGCCGAAAAGTTGGTCGATCTGGAGGATTACTTTCGCCGCTGGCGCTTCAACCACGTCACCACAGTCGAGCGGATCATCGGTTTCAAGCGGGGCACAGGCGGGACATCGGGTGTGGGCTATCTGCGCAAGATGCTCGAGGTGGAGCTGTTCCCCGAACTATGGTCTGTGCGCGGCGCGCTTTAGCGGCGGGCCAGCAAGGGGCCAAGGACAGCGCAGACCGCAAAGATGATCGCCGCCAGGGTCACAATGCTGGGCCCCGTTTGGGTGTTGAACATGAATGAGGCCTGCAAGCCGCCCAACGCAGACACTGCTCCGATCAAGACCGCGCCCACAGCCATGCCCTCAGGGCTGCGGGTCAAAGGGCGTGCAGCTGCCGCGGGGATGATCAACAGGGCCGCGATCAGCAAGGCGCCCACCACTTTGAGGGCCACGGCCACAACGATGGCCAACGCGAGGGTCAGGATCAGCTGTTCCCGCTTGGGGTTGCCGCCAGACGCGACAGCCAGATCAGGGTTCAGGGTTGCCGTCAGCAGCGCCTGCCAGCGCCATGCCATCAAGGCCAGAACCGCGACCGCACCGCCCCAGATCAACTGAAGGTCCTGCACGGTAACGATCAGGATTTCGCCAAAGAGATAGGCATCCAGATCAACCGCATGACCCGGCAGCAAGGAAACCGCGACCAGCCCGATGGCCAGTGCCGCATGGGCCAGCACGCCCAACAAGGCGTCGGTACTGATGTGGCGCTCTGACAAAGTGCTGATGATCAGTGCCATCACAAGGGCCACAACCAGCACACCAGCCGTGATCGGCAGGTCCGTCGCCAAGGCAAGGGCCACACCCAAAAGGGCCGCGTGGCTGGTTGCATCCCCAAAGTACGCCATGCGCCGCCAGATCACGAAACATCCCAAAGGGGCGGCGGCCAGTGCCACGCCAAGGCCCGCAAGGGCGGCGCGCGCGCCAAATTCATCCAGCATCATGGGCTCCGTGGTCATGGGCGTGATCATGGTCGTGCTCGTGGCGGTAAAGCGCCAGCGTGCCGCCCGTTCCACTGCCAAAGAGCGCACGGTACTCCGGTGCGTCCGCCACCACCTGCGGCGTGCCTTCGCAGCAAACATGGCCGTTCAGGCACAGCACGCGGTCAGAGGCGGCCATCACCACATGCAAGTCATGGCTGACCATCAGCACCGCACAGCCAAGCGTTGCGCGGACCTCTTCGATCCGGCGGTAGAACGCGGCGGCGCCTGCCTGATCAAGGCCCTGGGTGGCTTCATCAAGGATCAAAACGTCAGGGTCGTTCAGCAGCGCACGGGCCAGCAGGACACGCTGGAACTGCCCGCCCGACAGTGTTGCCATCTGCCGCGTCGCCAGGTCGGCCACGCCTGCGCGGGTCAGGGCCGCGTCGATTGTCGCGGCCTTCTGGCGGTGGGGCAGATTCAAAAAACGCGTGACTGTCATCGGCAGGGTCGCGTCGATCTGCAGCCGCTGCGGCACATAGCCCAGCCGCAGATTGGCAGCGCGGGTGACCGTGCCGCTGGCAGGCTTCAGCGCGCCGACCAACGCCCGCAGCAGGCTTGATTTACCAGAGCCGTTGGGGCCAACGATGGTCACGATCTCGCCGCGGTCCAGCGCAAAGTTGACGTCCCGCAGGACCAGCTTGCCGCCATAGTGCAGGGCGAGGTCTTGTGTGGTGATCAGGCTCATGCGGCGGGCTGACACGCAGGGCAGAGGCCTGTGGCCTCAATCACGGTGTGCTCGATTGCGAAGCCCACTGAGCTTGCCGCAGCACCCAGACGCCCCTTGGTGGGCGCGGTGTCGGTTTCAGCCACCGATTTGCAATCCCGGCAGATCAGAAAAGCGGGCGCATGGTCCGCGCCAAGATGCGCGCAGGCAATATAGGCATTCAGCGCTTCGATCTTGTGGGCAAAGCCCGCTTTCACCAAAAAGTCCAAGGCGCGATAGGCAACAGGGGGCTGGGCGCCCAGACCTTCCTCTGCCAGCACAGCCAGCAAATCATAGGCCCCCAAGGCGCGATGTTCGGCCAGCAAAATCTCCAGACTGCGACGGCGCACGGGTGTCAGGCGCAAGCCCTTGGCGGCGCATTGAGCCTCCGCCTTGGCAAGCGTGCCAGCGACACAGGCGCTGTGGTCATGGGCGTGAAATCCGATGGCAGTCATGTTGGCTCCTTCATTATCGCTATTGATATGTTATAACATACGATTTAGCAAGGCGGAGAAACCTCGGTAGGAGATACCCCATGCGATTCCTTATAGCTTTGCTCATTTGTGCCGTGCCTGCGCGGGCTGAAATACGTGTAGTGACGGATATCGCCCCTGTCTATGCACTGGTGGCCACCGTCATGGAAGGGGCCGGATCACCCGAACTGATCGTCCCGCAAGGCGCGTCCGTGCACCACCACGCCATGCGCCCGTCAGAGGCGCGCGCATTGGCCCAAGCGGATGTCATGTTCTGGATCGGCCCCGGCCTTGCCCCGTGGCTGGAAAAACCCGTGAGCACTTTGGGCGCGGATGCGGTTGGGGTGCCGTTGATCGAAGCGGAGGGCGTGCATTTACTACCGTTCCGCGAAGGGGCGCTCTTTGGTGGCGGTGATCACGATCATTCCCACGATCACGGCCACGAGGACGAAGAAGCATCCGACCCCCATGTCTGGCTTGACCCCGATAATGGCGTCTTGTTCTTGCAGGTTATCGCGGATGCACTGGCAAAAGCGGACCCTGAGAATGCCGATCTTTTTGCGCGCAATGCCAAGCAGGGGCAGGAAAGATTGCGCAAGATCGATGCAGAGATTGACGAAAAGCTTGGTCAGGTGCGCGGCGTCCCGTTCATCGTGCTGCACGACGGATTTCACTACTTCGAGGATCACTTCGCGATTGAGGCCATCGGCGCGATTTCCGGATCAGACGCGCAGACACCCGGAGCCGCGCGGCTTGCCGAATTGCGCGCAGCCGTGCCAGACAGCCGGCTTGCCTGCGCCTTTGGAGAGCCGCAATCAGGTGACAAGCTGATCCAGACTGTGACCGAAGGGCTGGACGTCCGTACCGATACGCTGGATTCGCTGGGGGCGAAAATTCCATTGACACCAGCGCTTTACGAAGTGTTGCTCATCTCAATGGCTGACAGCATGGTCAGGTGTCTCAAGGGGTAAGGTTCAGGTCATCCGGATGGTCGCGGTCCCGACGGGTCCATCGATGGCTGATTGCGTTTCAGCGCCCAAACCCTGCGAACGCCCTGCATGCCCGCACCCTTTGTGATGTTGCCGCTTGCGGGGCGAGTGTCTTGGATCAAGTGCCAGAGCGACATCACTCTGGGGGTCCTCGTAGAAGGAAGGCAGGCACGTTGCGCGCCTTCCCGAGAGGCGTAGCGCCTAGACAGCGATTTTGCCGCCGCCTTGCTTTGTCACAACCACGATAGACGGGCGGGGCGGCATCGCCGGATCAAAGTCAGGCCAGCGGGTGGCAGGATCCTCAAAAGTGGAGGCGCGCGCGAACCCTTTTAGGTCCTTTGTGCCGTCCGTGCCGGGATGTTGGACCGCCAGAAACAATGTCTGCTGATCAGGGGTAAAGTAGGGTCCGCACATCTCTCCGCCCACAGGGCAGCGGAAGAACAGTTTGGAGGTGCCACGCGCCGCCCCTTCGGTTTCGACTCCATAAAGCCCGTCGGATTTGCCTGTCTTGCCCCATTTGGAGCCTTGGTCCGTGGCAACCCAAAGCCGCCCGTCCGCGTCGATGGCGCAATTGTCCGGCGACGCGAACCAGCCGTTTTCCGAAGTTTCCGGATTCCAGTGCGCGCCAACTTCCGCCAGTTCCGGATCACCGCATTTCACCAAGATGGACCACGTGCCTGTGACCGCGGAATGGTTGCCGCCGTCTTCCTTGATCTCGATGATATGGCCAAAGTCAGAGGCCGCGCGCGGGTTTGCAGCATTCGTCTCTTTGCGTCTTTTGTTGTTGGTCAGCATCACATAAGCCGTGCCGTCCCCGCGGGGCTGCGCATCTTCGGGGCGGTCCATTGGTGTGGCCCCCAGAAGGTCAGCCGCCAGCCGCGTGTCGATCATCACATCGCCCTGGTCGCCAAAGCCGTTCTCGGCCGTCAGGGGGCCTGAGCCGTGGACCAAGGGCAGCCAGACGACCCCCCCATCGGGATCAAAGCGCGCCACATAGAGCGTGCCGTTCACCAGCAGGTCTGCATTGGCAAATTTGTCATCAGAAACAACGCCATCCGAGACGTACTTATACTGATAATCAAAGCGGTTGTCGTCGCCCATATAGACCACCAGCTTGCCGTCAGCGGCCACCGTTGTCTCTGCCCCTTCGTGGCGGAAACGGCCTAAAGCGGTGTGTTTCACAGGCGTCGAGGTCGGGTCCATCGGGTCCACTTCGACCACCCAGCCGTACTTGTTGGGCATGTTCGGCTCCGCGTCGATGTTCCAGCGGTCATAGTATTTGCCCCAAGCGTACCAGCCCCCCGGCACGCCGTAGCGTTTCTTGGAAGCGGCATCGGCATGGTCAGTGAGGTCCGCCTTGCCATCCGCATCCCGCCTGTCGGTCCAGAAATAGCCGTGGAAATTTTCCTCGGCCATCAGCCATGTGCCCCAAGGGGTCATGCCGCCTGCGCAATTGTTGATGGTGCCCATGACCTTTGTACCTGCGGGGTCATCCCTGGTCTTCAACCGTGCGTGCCCTGCGGCGGGTCCACTAAGGGTCATTTGCGTGTTCAGTGGTGTGATGCGGCGGTTCATCTTGCCGTCCTGCACAACCTTCCATGCGCCACCCATTTGGGCAATCTCGACCACTGTGCCGCCATGGGCTGCCATTTCCATGTCTACCAGCGCCTTTGTCATGCCTTCAAAGCCTGCGCGGTCCTGTCGGCCCAGACCGGGAAACATGACTTCTTCGTTGGTGTATTCGTGGTTCACGCAGAGCAATCCGCGCGTGCCCGCGTCGTTCAGCGGCACAAAGCCCACGTAATCGTTGTTGTAGCCAAACTGCATAAGCTGCGCCGCCGCCGTCTGGTTCATCACGTCGAATTCCGGTGCGCCCCGAAGTACCGGATCCCCCCAACGCAGAAGGACCTGCGCGTCATACCCTTCGGCAACGTGATGGGTTTCGTCATTGCCTGATACCAGTTCTTCAAACGCATAGCGGCTGGCGGGCGCTGCTGATGCCTGCGTCGGGGCAATCAAGGCCGATGTGCCAAAGAGCGTCGCTGCCGCAGAGACCCCCAAAGCGCCGCGCAGTACATCGCGGCGACCATAACGGGCGTTGATCACGTCACCGATGGTGCGCCCCAGATGCGGGTTCGTGGAGATGTCGTCAAAGGCTTCATAGGCTTCGCCTTTGTTTCCGATGGCGGGATCATTGATGATGTCGCGGCGGGTCATGCAGTGTCCTTGGGTTATTGGCGTCACAACATCAGGTTGGGGCGATTCTGTCACAGGTTTATGACAGACCAACCCGTCGCTGTCCGGGTGCGCATCGCTTTGCCACTGGCATAGGCTGCACCCATTGGGGGGCCATTCATGTACAACCGCCGCAGATTTTTGCAATCGGCCAGTGCAGGCGCTGTGCTGGGCGGTCTGAAGGCGGGCGGGGCAGCGGCGCAAGATCGAT
>CALAIJ010000199.1 GCA_937923365.1 uncultured Sulfitobacter sp. | reverse complement strand
CCAGAGTGAGTATTGTAAATGAAATCAACGGCTCACGGACACTGCACCTTCTATTGTTTCGGCCCAATCGCGCGAAATCCCGACCCGACACGGAACGGTGAGCGGACGTGCTTTGTGTTTGTGCCTGCGGGTCCCCAGATTGGTGTCATCACAACGACAAGCGCATTTCAGCGCCTTTGAAAGGAAAGAGACTATGAAACTTCTGATCACTTCCGCCCTCGCCGCCACCTTGGCCACTGCCGCGTTTGCTGGTAATTCCGACCGCTACAACGACCTGCGCCTTGATACGGCCGTGGGGCACGTCGACAGCTTTGCGCAAGCGCCAAAGGCTGATGCACGGCCCGTGACGCAGATCTATGCACCGACGTTCTCTACCCGCAATGCGTCCACTGAACAGACGACGGGTGGCTACGCCTATTCGAACCCTTACGGAGTGGGCCCGAACAACGACAGCCGATGAACACGCCAAAGCGCACAGCAAAAGGCCCGGATATTCGCCCGGGCCTTTTCGCATGATGGCGCTGCCTCCGCGCGCGTGTTCAGGTGTTGAACAGAAAGTGCAGCACATCGCCGTCCTTGACGACATAGCCTTTGCCTTCAGCACGCATCTTGCCTGCTTCCTTGGCGGGGCCTTCGCCGCCCAACGTCACAAAATCGTCGTAGGCAATGGTCTCGGCGCGGATAAAGCCCTTTTCGAAATCGCCGTGGATGACGCCGGCGGCCTTGGGCGCAGAGGTACCAGACTTGATCGTCCAGGCGCGGGCCTCTTTGGGGCCGACGGTAAAATACGTCTCCAGATGCAGCAGTTCGTAGCCTGCGCGGATCAACCGGTCGAGGCCCGCTTCCTTGAGGCCCATTTCCTCCAGGAACATCTCGGCCTCGTCGGTCTCCAGCTGGCTGATCTCTTCTTCGATCTGCGCAGAGATGATCACATGGGAATTGCCCTGTGCTGCAGCCATTTCAGCCACTTTGGCAGAAAACGCATTGCCCTCGGATGCTTCCGCCTCGCCGACGTTACAAACGTAGAGAACGGGCTTGGTGGTCAGCAGTTGCAGCATCCGCCACGCGCGCTGGTCGTCTTCGTCCACGTCTACGACGCGGGCGGGCTGGCCGTCTTCGATGGCGGCTTGGGCCATGGCCAAAAGGCGGTCTTGCTGCACCGCTTCTTTGTCATTGCCCTTGATCTTGCGCACGAGGCCCGCGCGGCGCTTTTCGATGCTCTCCAGATCGGCCAGCATCAATTCGGTGTCGATGGTTTCCGCATCCGCAACCGGATCCACGCGGCCCTCCACATGGGTGACATCACCGTCTTCAAAACAGCGCAGCACGTGGGCGATGGCGTCCACCTCGCGGATGTTCGCCAAGAACTGGTTGCCAAGGCCCTCACCCTTGGAGGCGCCTTTGACCAATCCCGCAATATCTACAAAGGTCATGCGCGTAGGGATAATGCTTTTGGATTGGGCAATCTTTGCCAGCGCATCCAGACGCGCGTCGGGAACGGCGACTTCGCCCACATTCGGCTCAATCGTGCAGAACGGAAAATTGGCGGCCTGCGCCGCTGCGGTACGCGTCAACGCATTGAAAAGAGTGGATTTACCGACGTTCGGCAAGCCCACGATGCCCATTTTGAAACCCATGACAGCGCCCTCCTGAAAAGCTGTTGACGTCCTAGGCCGCGCGCGCGCCAAGCGCAAGTCGCTACACGGGCGAAGGGGCAGGCACGCTTGCGCATTGCCTTTGCAGCGGTTTTTCGGCATTGCGTGGGCGACGACAGACCAAAGGCTATTCCCATGTCCCGTATCGACGCAAAATTCGCTGACCTGAAATCCCAAGGCAAGACGGCCTTCGTGTCCTATATCATGGCCGGAGATCCCGATTTTGACACCTCGCTAGAGATCGTGCGCGGCCTGCCCGCTGCAGGGGTCGATGTGATCGAACTGGGCCTGCCTTTCACCGATCCGATGGCGGACGGGCCAACCATTCAACTGGCCGGCCAACGTGCGCTTGAGGGCGGCATGACCCTGCAACGCACACTCGATCTGGCGCGGGCCTTCCGGCAAGAGGATGACACCACGCCCATCGTGCTGATGGGGTATTACAATCCCGTCTACTCCATGGGTGTCGATGCTTTCTTGAAGGCTGCCGTAGACGCTGGCATCGACGGGTTGATCATTGTTGACCTGCCGCCAGAAGAAGATAGCGAGCTGTGCCTGCCTGCAAACGCCGCGGGCCTGAACTTTATCCGTTTGGCCACGCCCACCACGGACGATGCGCGCCTGCCCCGCGTGGTGCAGAACACGTCCGGTTTCGTCTACTACGTCTCCATCACCGGGATCACCGGCGCGGCAGAAGCCGAAGCGGTCGATGTGGCCCCGGAAGTTGCGCGTATTCGCGAGGCAAGCGGCCTGCCCGTGGTCGTCGGTTTCGGTGTCACCACACCAGAGAAAAGCCGCGCGATTGCCGAAGTTGCCGATGGTGTTGTTGTAGGCTCCGCCATCGTGTCGCGCATCGCCAAGGGCGACAGTGTTTCCGATGTGCTGGCGTTTGTGAAAACGCTGAGCGACGGCGCGCATTCCGTCTAGCGTTCAGGTGCCGTAGAACGGCACCTTACGGCGAAGTGGTAAGGTGCACGTCCCGTGCACCCGCAGACGCCTAATCGCGGGCCGCATCCATCACGATCCGCAATTGCTGCAGCACGGGTTTGATGGCCGACAACTTTTCCAAGTCGGTCTTTTGCGCCAGCTGGATGAACTGCGGCGCGAGGGCGGCGATGACCTCTCCCTGCAACTGGCGGCCCGCTGGCGTCATCCAGACCTGCTTGGAACGTCCGTCATCCGGATTGGGCCTAAGCGTGACATAGCCCGCCTTCTCCAGCCCCTTTAATGTGTGCGTCATAGAGGTCTTGGGCACCTGAAACGCACGGGCCATGTCGACAGGCGTCGCCCCGTCGCGCCCACGGGTCAAGTGGTTCAACACGGCAAAATGCGGGGCAATCAGACCGTCCGGCAACCGCGCCTCCAGCAAGGCGCGGCTGAGTTGTTCAATGATCCCGATCTCTGTGAAAAGTTCGAACAGAACGGTGGGGTCGGTCGTGTCAGACAATCAGTTTTTCCTCAAGCGGCCACCGCGGGGTGCGTGCCGTTTGCGGACCATAGCCCAAGCGCCCCAGCATTTGAACCGTGTGCCCCTGAGGCGCCAGTAACCCATGGGCACTGGCGTAGTGGGGCGCCATTTCGGGGTATTCCTGCAAGGCCTGGCTGACAGGATGCAAGGACAGGCCCAGCGCGGTTGTTTTCAGGTTCAACCGCAACCACGCGCGGCCTGCGGCGATATGATCGCTGCGCGTGTTGGTTTCCGATGTCAGCGCGACATAGGCCGGGGTCGCCATCAACATCTCACGGTAGATATCGATGCCCTGCTGAAAGGCGGTACTGTTTTGGTCAGCCATCGCATCCCGCGTCAGCACACCTGCCAGCATCAGCCCTTCAAGAAACGCCCCGCCAATATCCAGCCCATCCGGTTTGGCGTTAATCTCTGCCTTGCCCATGCGCATCAGATCGATGCTTTCTTGCATGGTGTGGGGGGTCGTCGTCTCTACCATCCACGCCTCAAAAGTCAGTTCCCGCAAAGCAGAGACCATCCGCGGGTCCGTATGGATGTCTGCAAAGGGCGCAAGCTGCCCAGCCAAATCTGCTGGCACTGCGCGGTCGGCAAAGGGCTCCTTACAGGACCGTCGCTGCAGGATATGCGCAGCAAGTGGGTCTGCCAGTCCGCCCTTGCTCAGCGTGGCGCGGGCGATCTGAGGCCCCTCCTCCATGATCTCAAGGGCAACGTCGTAGCCTGCTGCACCGGCTGCCAGAACCGTCTGTTCCAGAAGGCAGCCCATGCCGATCATGATCTGTCGGTCAAAGGGATCGGTTTCAGGCAAGCGGCGGCTTTGGTCATGGCGCAAGACAAACGCATCCTCCCCTTCGAGCGCGATGTGCCAAGGTTGCAGGTTATGCGGATTGGGCGCGAGCAACCCGAAACTCAGTGCGTTCAGGCGCGGGTCGTCATAGCCACCTGCCAGCCCCCAAGGGGCGATTGCCTTGGACGGTGTGCGGGTGCCTGCAAATGTGCCCCCTGCCCCCAAAGCGGCCAGAATGGTGCCACCGCCCAACAGGCTGATGGTCTTGCGTCGTGACATGGTCATGCTGATTCTCCATATAGTGCGATATTGCACCATTAATTATAGTACGATATCGCACCAGTCAAGTATCATGCCAGATTGAACTCGCTCGGCAGGCTTGCTACCAAATGAATACATGACAGATTAGGAGGCCGCCGCCGTGCCCGTTATCACCAACATCGACGACCTCAAGCGCATCTACCGCAGACGTGTGCCACGGATGTTCTACGACTACTGCGAAAGCGGCAGCTGGACGGAACAGACCTTCCGCGAGAACACGACGGATTACGAACAAATCCGCCTGCGCCAGCGCGTGGCCGTGGACATGACCGGCCGCTCCACCGCGACGCAGATGATCGGTCAGGACGTGGCGATGCCCGTGGCCCTTGCTCCTGTGGGCCTGACAGGCATGCAAAACGCGGACGGAGAGATCAAAGCCGCCAAAGCCGCGCTCAAGTTCGGCGTGCCCTTCACCCTGTCAACCATGTCCATCAACTCCATTGAGGATGTCGCAGAGGCAACCAATGCGCCCTTCTGGTTCCAGCTCTATACGATGCGCGACACGGATTACGTCAGCCGCCTGATCCAGCGCGCAAAGGATGCCAAGTGCTCAGCCCTTGTGATCACGCTCGACCTGCAAATCCTCGGACAACGGCACAAGGACATCAAGAACGGGCTGTCCGCACCGCCCAAGCTGACGCCCTCCACAATCGCCAATCTGGCAACAAAGTGGACATGGGGCCTTGAGATGCTGCGCGCCAAGCGGCGCGAGTTCGGCAATATCGTGGGCCATGTCGAAGGGGTCTCGGACGCGGCCGATCTTGGCGCTTGGACGGCAGAGCAATTTGATCCAGCGCTTGACTGGGACAAGGTCGCCAAGCTGAAAGAACAATGGGGCGGCAAGGTCATCCTCAAAGGCATTCTGGACGCTGAGGATGCGCGTATGGCGCTCAAGGTCGGGGCGGATGCGATCATCGTCTCCAACCACGGCGGGCGCCAGCTGGACGGCGCGCTCAGCTCCATCGCGGCGTTGCCTGCCATTCTGGACGCCGTCGGCGACCAGATCGAGGTGCATGTGGACGGCGGCATCCGCTCGGGTCAGGACGTGCTCAAGGCAATGGCGCTGGGGGCCAAAGGCACCTACATCGGACGTGCCTTTATCTACGGGCTGGGCGCCATGGGTCAGGCGGGTGTGACATCAGCGCTTGAGGTGATCCACAAAGAGCTGGATACCTCTATGGCGCTGTGTGGCGAGACATCCGTGAAAGACCTTGGACGCCACAACCTTTTGGTTCCAAAGGACTTTGGCGGGGTCTGGCAGGACTGACCCTCAGGGTCAGGCGCGCCGCGCCAGCATCGGCAGCAGTACGATAGCTGTCAGCGCCAGAAGCCCCGCGATCACCAGAAAGGACGCGCGCAGTCCAAAGCCTTCGGCGACCAACCCCATCAGGGGTGGCCCGAAAAAGAATGCGCCGTAGCCCAGCACGGACGCGCGGCTGATCGCCGCGAGGCGCTGTGACGGATGCACCACACGCCCGATCAGTGCCAGCGCCAATGGCGCGACAACAGAGATGCCCAAACCTGCCAAGGCAAAGCCTGCCAGCGCGATCCAGACCGTGCCTGCCAGCCCTGCCAGCACCAACCCGCAGGCAGACACCAGCGTTGCCACCAGCATCAGCGTGGTATCCCGCATCAATCGTGCGATGGCATGCCCCGATAGCCGCCCGAAGCCCATCATCAATCCCATAAGCGCAGGGCCCAGCGCGCCTTCGCCCGGTGTCCCGCCAAGGGTGCGCTCCAGATGCAGGGCGGACCAGCCTTCGGTGGCCGCTTCGGCCAGAAAGCCTGCCATCACCACAAGGCCCACGATCAGCACAAGTGTGTTGGGCATGGCCCCCGGGATCACCCCATTATCGCTGTCATCCTGTTGCGGTGCACGATCACGGGCGGCCCATGCCAGCAAGACAAGGGCTGCAACCAGCAGCGCAAAAATCGTGAGCGTGGATGTCTCTGCCTCGCGCAGAACGCCTGTCATCAAAGCGGCCCCCGCGTAGGCAAAGCTGTAGATCCCGTGGTTGAGGTTCATCAAGGCGCGCCCGGTGCGGGCCTCGATCTCGGACACCCGCGCGTTGACCAACACGTCCACCACGCCGGACCCCACAGCCGCAAAGGTCATGCCAACGATCAGCAACACCAGCGAAACCGACATGCCTGACGAAAACATGCCCAACGCCACCAGCAGAATTGCAAGCGTCATGGCGCGCCCGCCCAGCATCCGCTGCGCCATGGGCGCCAGCCACATCGCCGCGATCGCGCCGAAAGAGGACACAAGGATCGCCATCCCGTAAGCCCCGTCAGACGCGCCGACATTGGCCTTGATCACCGGCATCTGCGCAAAGTATGTGGACCACGCCACGCCAATCGCGATGTAGCCCGCAAGCGGTTTGCGCGACAGATAAAGATCGTGTTTCAAACCCATCAGCCAGCCGTCGCACGGGGATGGCAATTTGCCAAGAGCGCTGCGGCAACTTTGGTCTTTCCCTAAAGCCAATTCGCGTCTATACGCGCGACTTCACGCGGGGATACAGCCTTGGAGGATTCCCGCCCTAACCTATTGGAGAATTATTATGGCCGGAGAGATTCCAGATCTTGAAGCCCAGGAACGGACGGGGACAGGCAAGGGCGCCGCTCGTCAGGCACGCCGCGATGGCATGGTTCCGGGGATTGTTTTTGGTGGCGACACAGACCCGCTGCCCATCAACATCCCGTTCAACAAACTGCTGACAATGCTGCGCAAGGGCCGTTTCAAGTCGACCCTGTTCAACATGAAGGTCGAAGGCCATGATGACGTCCGTGTTATCTGCCGCGACGTTCAGCGCCACGTTGTCAAAGACCTGCCAACGCACGTCGACTTCATGCGCCTCAAGCGGACCACAAAAATCAACCTGTTCATCAACGTTGATGTGGCCGGTGAAGAGGTCAGCCCCGGTCTCAAGATGGGTGGCGTTCTGACGCTGGTCCGTCCCGAGGTTGAGCTGGTTGTGACCGCCGCTGACATCCCCGAAAGCATCACCATCGACGTCTCCGCTCTGGAGATTGGCGACAGTATCACAATTTCGGACGTCAAGCTGCCCGAAGGTGCCAAGCCGACCATCGACCGTGACTTTGTGATCGCGCAAGTCTCTGCGCCATCCGGTCTGGCATCCCAGTCCGATGATGAGGACGAAGACGTGGCCGCCGACGAAGTGCCAACAGCAGGCGATGACGCCGCTGAAGGTGGCGACGAATAAGCCGAACCCTTACGGGTCGTTTTGAAAGGGGCTGCATCATGCAGCCCCTTTTTTTATGTCACATCTTCCATCGGGCGCAGCACACACGTCCGCCTGCGCTTCTTGGCGTCGCGGTAATAATCGGCCACCCCGATACGTTCCGCTTCGGGCAGATGGTTCCAGTTCAGCCAGTCGCAGCGATACCCCAGCACCTCGGCCATCCGCTCAATCGCGCCCATCGTGGGCACGCCAACAAGCGTCATTTCCTGCCCCGGCACATGGCGCGTCGCGTTCAACTCGCCTTGCGTGCGCTCTTTGACAAAGTGTATCCGCGCCGAATTGTCAGTAATGAACTCGCTGTCGACAATGATGATCTTGGGCCGCAGCATGACGCTGCGCGCCAGCAGCTCGTAGTGGTTGGTGATGTGGTAAAAGATGCCGTACATCGCCACCACATCAAAGCTTTGCTTGCCCGCATTCAGCGTGGCCAAGGCGCGAAAGATATCGTTGTGGTTCATCTTGACGCGGGCTTTGAAGCGCTTGGGCGGAAAGGCTCCGAACTGCTGAAGAACATCGCGGCGCGCCTCGACCCCGATCACCTCGCGTGCGCCGGCTGCCGCCAGCGCATAGCTCCACCGCCCGTCATGCGCGGCCAGATCAAGCACCCGTGCGCCGTTGATCTCTTCTGCAAACGGCTCCACCAGAAACCGGTGCCGCGTCGCCAGCCGCGCCGTCATGGCGTCGGTGTAGCCATCCAGCTCTTTCAGAAAATTGAAAAACATACCTACCCTCTGGGACAGGCTCTTTTCATAAGCCCTTGACGGTTAAATCTACGCAAACACAAGGACGGAGGCGAGAAGTACATCTTTTGGATGTCGCCATGCCGCATCTTCGCGCATAGGTACAAATCGATGCCGTCGCGAAATGGCCCGGTTGCCGCCCTAGTTTGGCGCGCAAGGCCCCGCAAACTCTTTGCACTGCAAGAACAATGCAAAGGCAGGACCCATGGCAGCGCTTTACATCTGGGTGACCATCGGCGTGGTCGTCACGACCATCGTGGCGACAGGCTTTGGATCGATCGCCGTTTTCATCGCCTTCATCTTCCCGCTTTTGACGGCACCTGTTCTGGCTGTGATATCGTATTTGCCCACTGTCTCCATTGGCCTTGTCTGCGGATTGCCCGCCGTTCTGATACGCCGCTGGCCAATCGCGGCAATCGCAGCGCTGGCCTTGGGCGGGTGGATCTTTGCCCAAGCGACGGTGCTGATGCCGCAGAAATCGGAAAGCGCGGTTCAGGCCGTGGCCAAGATGTTGGAGACGCCCACCCCCCTAACAGGTGGCACCCTCGGGCACGTCGCTCTCTACAATGGTGGCAATTTCAACGATTTCAGCTGCAGCAATCTGTGCCAGCGCCTGCTGTTGGATGCAGGCGCCGAGACGGTCAGCATCCGCAATAACGCCAATGAAAAAGACGCCATTACATTCCGCAAGGCATATGGCGCGGACTGCACTATGCCTGCCACCTCCCAAGGCCCTTGCGTGCTCTTGGCCCGTAACCGCGATCAGACCCCTGACATATCCATTCGCAAACTGTCGGGCAGCGAGATTTTCGGCGGCTCGATTGCAGGTCCTGCTGGCATCGCAAACAAGGAAAGCTGGGTGCTGATCACAGCAGAGGGTCAGAAGATCCCCGCCGATCCCGGATATCTGCGCCCTGCAACCGGTTGGAAGCTGGAACCCGCATGGATGCAAGGTGGCCTTGATCAACTTGACCGTCGCGGCCTTGTCCGCGCACGCAAGACTGTCGGCGGCAAACCAGAACACCTCGCGCCGTTTCTGCGGCGGGCTGGCCTGACTTTGGGTGACACGCGCACGCGCAGGCCAATACGCTTGCAGGCCATGCTGACACCCGCAGCCCTTGAGGATGCCCTTGCAGGCCCGTTGCCCGCACGGCTTAAAGGAGTGCTTGAACGCAACTAATGCAGGCCAAGCGCAGCGATTGCCCCGGGGCCGCTGTGCAGGCCATTCCGTTCCACGCCAAAACCCACTAGAGTGCCGTTGCTTTGACCGCAAAGGACGCGCCCCATGAAATTGATCGTTGGCCTTGGAAATCCCGGCGCCAAGTATGCGCGCAATCGGCATAATATCGGCTTTATGGCAGTCGAGCGGATCGCGGATGACCATGGTTTTGGGCCGTGGAAGGGCAAGCATCAGGGGTCCATGACCGAGGGGCGTTTCGGGTCCGAGAAAGTCGCGCTGCTCAAGCCCGAAACCTTCATGAACAACTCCGGCCAGTCGGTGCAGGCGGCCATGCGGTTCTTCAAGCTGGAGCCCGCGGATGTCATTGTCATCCACGACGAGATTGATCTGGCCCCCGGCAAGGTCAAATACAAGGTTGGCGGCGGACATGCAGGCAACAACGGCCTGCGCTCCATTCACGCGCATATCGGGCCTGAATACGCCCGTGTGCGGCTGGGGGTCGGCCATCCGGGACACAAAGACGCCGTGCCCGGCTATGTCTTGCGCGACTTTCCCAAGGCGGACGAGGCATGGCTTGACGATGTGCTGCGCGGCGTCAGCGATGGCGCGCCCTATCTGGCGGTGGGCGACGGGGCCAAGTTCTCCAACGCGGTGGCCCTGCGCACGGCGCCTGCGCGCCCCAGCACAGGCACCAAAGGCAAGGCCCAAAGCGACGCCAAACCCGCACCGGACAAGACCCCGCCCGAAGACACACGCTCCGCGCTGCAAAAATTGATGGTGCGTTTCAAATGACCCTCACCGCAGCCTTCAAGGATCAGGCAGGCAGTTGTGCCCGCATGGGGTCGCCCTTTATGGAGCGCCTGTTGTCCCTTTTGGCGCTACATTGGCCCGAACGCTCTGCACTGGGGCAGAAATTCGCTGAATTCACGGGCGATATCGGCCCCGCAGGCCACTCGTTGCCCCTGCGGATTGCGGGCGGCCTGCATGCGCTGGTGCTGGGTCATAATGCGCCCGAACTTGCAGCCGTCTATCCGCCGCACCAACCTTCCGACGACGTGTTTCAAGAGGCCGTCCTTGCGGCGCTGTCCAGCCATGAAGAATTCCTGCTGAACTGGTGCGAAAGCCCGCCTCAAACCAACGAAGTGCGCCGCTCTGCTGCACTGATCGCAGGCGCGCGGGTGGCGGTGCAGCACTTTGACCTGCCGGTGTATCTCAGCGAGCTGGGCGCAAGCGGCGGGCTGAACCTGATGTGGGACCACTACGCCCTGGATGTCTTGGGCACGCGCTTTGGCCCGCCGATGCCGGCGCTGACGCTGTCGCCGGATTGGAAAGGCAAGGCGCCGCCCGAAAACACACCCGTCATCGCGGACCGCGCAGGCGTGGACCTCAATCCCCTCAAGCCCGCGCGCGGGGCCGATCTGCTGCGCCTGACAGCCTACCTTTGGCCGGACCAGCCCGAGCGGTTGCAACTGACCCGTGCTGCGGCCTCTGTCGCCACGGCAGACGTCTCACGGGGCGACGCCATCGCATGGCTGTCCCCGCGCCTGCAATCGGCACCGCAAGGGCATCTGCATCTGATCCAGCACACCGTTGCATGGCAGTACTTCCCGCCAGAAGTTCAGGCACACGGCAAAGCATTGATCGAGGCGGCGGGCGCCCAAGCCACCGCCGCGCGCCCGTTGGCGTGGCTGTCGATGGAAAGCGATGGCGACACCACTGCCAAGGTTGGAGCCGCCTTGACCCTGCGGCTTTGGCCCGGTGACATCACCCTTGATCTGGGACGCGCCGATTTCCATGGGCGCTGGATCGACTGGAAAGGCTAGCCGCGCGGCAAGGATGCGCTGGCATCACCCGCCCCCCTGTGGTTGGATAGCCCAAAGCAAGGGAGGCCCCACATGCGCACCATATTGAAATGGACGTTTCGGATCGTGCTGGCATTGGTCATTGCCGCGGTGCTCTTTGGTATCTGGAAACGCGAGGAGATCGCGCGGCTGATGGCCGTCAACTCCCTGTTTTCCGAAGAGAAAATCGTGGCGAACTTTTCCAACATGGATGCGGCTTTCCTCCATGTGGAGGTCCCCCGCGGGAATGGCCCCACATCCGAGCTGCCCTACGGCCCCGAGACCGCCCTGCCCGCAGAGGTCGACACATGGATCAAGGACCGCAGCGTCACGGCGCTTGTGGTGCTCAAGGACGGGCAGATCGTCTACGAGAACTACTTTCAGGGCACCACCGCAGAGGACAAGCGGATCAGCTGGTCTGTTGCGAAAAGCTATCTCTCCGCGCTGGTGGGCATACTGCTGGAGGAAGGCAAAATCGAAAGCCTTGATGATCCGGTGACCAAGTACGCGCCTGCGCTCAAAGGCGGTGCATACGAAGGCGCCACCCTGCGCAACGTCCTGAACATGGCCAGTGGCGTGACCTTTGACGAGGATTATCTCGACCAAAGCTCGGACATCAACCGCATGGGCCGAGTGCTGGCCTTGGGCGGCGAAATGGACGATTTCGCAGCGGGTCTAAAAGACACCTTCGCCGAACCGGGGGCCGGCTGGCAGTATGTGTCCATCGACACCCATGTGGTGGGCATGGTGGTACGCGGGGCTTCGGGCCGCTCGGTCACGGAACTGCTGAGCGAAAAGGTGATCCAGCCCTTGGGGTTGGAATACGCCCCCTACTACCTGACGGACGGTGTCGGCACCGCCTTTGTCCTGGGCGGGCTGAACATGACCGCGCGGGATTATGCGCGCTTTGGCCAGATGTTTTTGCAGAACGGCGTGTGGCAAGGCCAGCAGGTGGTACCTGCGGATTGGGTCGCCGCCTCTACCGTGCCCAGCGCGCCGACGGCAGAAGGGGCGATCGGCTATGGCTACCAGTGGTGGATCCCGCAAGGCGCACCTGTGGGGACCTACATGGCGCGCGGCATCTACGGGCAATACATCTACATCGACACAGCACGCGGCGTGGTTATTGCCACCAATGCCGCAGATCGGCAGTTCCGCGACGCAGGCGTGAGCGAGCGCAATGTGGACATCTTCCGCCTTATCGCGAGGAGCGTCGCTGATGGAGCCTGACGACAGCCTCAATGTCTTTGGCGGCACTCTGGTGCTTTGCGGGTCGGACCCTGTCACGGGGTTTTTCCGGGATGGCCATTGCAACACCTGCGCCGCCGATCAGGGCAGCCATACGGTCTGCGCGGTGATGACGGACGAATTCCTCGCGTTCTCGAAATACGTGGGCAATGACCTGAGCACACCACGCCCCGAATTCGGCTTTGCTGGCCTCAAGGCGGGCGACAGCTGGTGCCTGTGTGCCAGCCGTTTCCTGCAAGCCGCCGAAGAAGGCTGTGGCCCGAAGGTACATCTGGCCGCCACCCACCAGCGGGCCTTGGACGTAGTCCCCCTGGATGTGCTGGAGGCCCACGCCACCCCGTCAAAGGACACCTAGATGCTGGGCAACGACACTCCCATTTTCGAGTTTCGCGGCCCCTTCGGCGTGCCTGTGCAGGTGGGGGGCACGATCATTCTGCTGCCTTTGATCTTTTTGTCTTTCGGCGGTGGCGCGGCCACGTTGATCTACGATGCGATCTTTGTCGCCATGCTGATCGGGTCGATCTTTCTGCATGAAGTGGGTCATGCCTGGGGCTGCAAAGTCCAGGGGGTGCCCGTGCGCCGGATCATGATCCACGGCGGCGGCGGGTTTTGCGAACATGCGCGCTCGCCCAGCTATACCCAGCAGGAACTGATTGTGGCTATGGGGCCGATTGTAAATCTTGTGATCTGGGCGCTGGCCTCACTGGCCGCACCGATGATGGCGCCCGGTGTGGCTGCATGGGCGGTCTACTGGCTGGCATGGATCAACCTCTTTCTGGCTTTGTTCAACCTGCTGCCCGTACATCCGCTGGACGGTGGCAAGCTGTTCCAGTTGTTTTTGTTGCGGTTCCTGCCATCCGGCACCGCTACCCGGATCTCGGGCGGGATCGGGTTGGTCATCGCGGTGTTATGGATACCGGGTATGATCTGGCTTTACTTCAACGTAGGCCTCGTCCTGTTCTTCTTTCCACCTGTGCGCATGCACCTGCAAATGCTGAGGCTCTCGGGATGAAACTCTTTCAATCCGTGTTCCTCATCGCTGCGCTCTTCGCAGGCTCTGCGGCGGCGCAATCAGTGATCCGTACCGAGGATGCAGCCCGCCTGAGCAGTTTCACCGACGTAGCAGGCGGCGCCTTGCTGCAGGCCTTCGCTGGTGGCAGCGCTGGTGACGTCGCAGCCCTTTCCGGCGCGTTATCAGGCAGCCCGCAGGTAGCCTTCGACGAAAGCCTTGCCGGGGACTGGAACTGTCGCACGATGAAACTGGGCGGCGGCTTGCCCTTGGTGGTCTACACCAACTTCAAATGCCGCTTTACCGTGAGCGCCCAAGGGTTCGATTTCGAAAAGCTAAGCGGCTCTCAACGCACGAAAGGCAGTATCCTGCTGCGGGACGGGCTTGCGATCTATCTGGGCGTGGGCTTTGTGGCGGGCGGCTCCCCGCCTGCATACGCGGACTTGCCCCCTGATTTTCAATCGGATGGCACAACCCAGGCCCAGATCGCGGTGTTTGAACGGGTCAGCACAAAACGCGCACGTTTGATGTTTCCGTCGCCTGCTGTGGAAAGCGACTTTGACATTCTGGAACTGACCCGCTGACGCCTCTTTTTCTGGCCTTAACTCTTCCCAGAGGGTTTGGGAGACAGCGTCTCCCATTTCGCGTTTACGCGAATTCACCCATCTCGAAACCAAGCGCCTTGGCAACGGTAAAGATATCCTTGTCGCCGCGGCCACACATGTTCATGCAGATGATGTGATCCTTGGGCAGCTCGGGCGCGATCTTGAGCACATGGGCCAAGGCATGTGACGGCTCGAGCGCAGGGATAATCCCTTCCAGCTCGCAACACAGCTGGAACGCAGCCAGCGCTTCCTTGTCGGTGATGGAGACGTATTTGGCCCGGCCGATCTCGTGCAGCCATGCGTGTTCCGGCCCGATACCGGGATAGTCGAGACCGGCCGAAATCGAGAACCCCTCAAGGATCTGCCCGTCGTCGTCCTGCAACAGATAGGTGCGGTTTCCGTGCAGAACGCCGGGGCGCCCGCCCGTGAGTGAGGCGCAATGCTCCATCTT
>CALAIJ010000198.1 GCA_937923365.1 uncultured Sulfitobacter sp. | reverse complement strand
CACCAGATCGTCTTTGGCGGCGGTGTCCCCTCCGAGAGCTACTTTCCCGGTCACGCCGAGATGCCGCAGGATGATGAGACGCTTGGCGAATTGCTGGGCTTCTTCCCAGAGCTTGAAACCATCGCTTACAAGGATTTCGGTCTGGCACGCCCCGTGATGCGCCGGCGCGAAGCTGTGTTGATGGCGGCGTAGGTCTGCCTTTACCTTTTCGTCACGGGCCTTAGCTAAACAGGCATGATGAAAAGCATATTTCGATTGATGATTGCCGCAATGCTGGTGGGCACACTGGCACAATGCACCGATGTGGCCCCGCGTGGCGGGGGGGACATTCTGGTGTTGGGGGATTCCGTGATGGCATGGAACGGAAGCAAAGGCGGCTCCATCGGCGATGCCATTGGCCAGACCCTGAACCGTGATGTCACCAGCAAGGCCGTGCCCGGCGCACAGTTTGACAATACGTCAAGCGTTGCCGGTGCCGTGGGTTTTGATGTGCAGCGCCAATTGCAGCCCGGTCGATGGAACTGGGTGGTGATGAATGGTGGCGCCAATGATCTGTCAGCCGATTGCGGATGCGGGCCGTGCCATGCTTCTGTTGATGCGCTGATCGCGCCGGATGCGCAAAGCGGTGCCATTCCCGCGTTCATCAGATCGGTACAGAAAAGCACCGGTGCGGACGTGATGTGGATGGGCTACTACGCTGGCTCAGGCTCGGGCAGCTTTGCTGGATGTCGCGCCGATCTGGTCGAGATCGAACGCCGCATCGCCCGTTTCGCCAGGTCCTCAAACGGTGTGGTCTTTGCCGATGCAGAGGACGTCATTGACCGCAACGATTCTGCCGATTTTGCAGCCGATAATATTCACCCGTCGCCGCAAGGCTCAGCCAAGATCGGGGCCTTTCTGGCACAAGGCATCAAAGCGCGTGATCCCCGTTCACAAACCACGCGTTGATCCGCTATAGCTAGGTCTATGGCGTTACGCAAAAAGACCGCACCCAAGAAGAAACCTGCGAAGGGAAAGAAACCTGCGCGTCGGTCGCTCAAGCGGCGGGTGACGTGGTTTCTTGTGCGTGCCACGTCGGCTGTATTTCTGGTGATGCTGTTTCTGATTGTGCTCTTTGCGATCATCAATCCGCCAACCAACGCTTATATGATCTCGGAAAGCCGCCGTCTGGGGACGCTGGACCGCACGTGGGTCCCGCTGGAGGATATCGCCCCCGTCATGGCGCGGTCCGCCGTCGCAGCAGAAGACGCCAACTTCTGTGAGCATTGGGGGTTTGATGTCGTCGCCATCCGTGCCGCCATTGCGCAAGGATCAGGGGGTGCCTCCACGATCAGCCAGCAGACGGTTAAGAACGTCTATCTGTGGCAGGGTCGGTCATGGCTCCGCAAGGCAATTGAGGCCCTCATGACGCCTCTGGTCGAGGCAATCTGGTCCAAGCGGCGGATCATCGAGGTCTATCTGAACGTTGCCGAATTCGATGAAGGGGTCTTTGGCGTGGAAGCGGCGGCGGTGCATTACTTTGGCGTCAATGCCCGCAACCTGAGCGCCACGCAGGCCGCACGGCTTGCCGCAATCCTGCCGTCGCCCAAGAAACGCTCTGCGTCAAACCCCAGCCGATCCGTGCGCCGCAAGGCCGTGCGGGTGCGCGACGGGGCAGCCACGATCCGCGCAGACGGGCGCGCCGCGTGTTTCGAGAGTTGAAAAGCGCCGCATAACGGGGCATGGAAGGGGACCAGACCCAGACAATCGGAACTCCAGATGGCCCGCCTATTCCACGTCCCGCTTTCGCCTTTCTGCCGCAAGGTGCGCCTGAGCCTTGCCGAAAAGAAGATCGAGGTCGAACTGGTCGAGGAACGCTATTGGGAAGAGGACCCCGATTTCATGCGCCGCAATCCCGCAGGCAAAGTGCCTGTACTGCGCCTTGACGGAATCATGATGGCCGAAAGCGCTGCTATTTGTGAATATATCGAAGAGACGCGGCCAGAGCCGTCATTGCTGCCCAGCGATCCCGTCCAACGCCTTGAAGTACGGCGTTTGGTCAGCTGGTTCGACGACAAGTTCCATTCCGAGGTCACGTCAAAGCTGTTGTATGAGCGGGTCAACAAGAAGGTCATGAAGCAGGGCTATCCCGACAGTAAGAACGTCAAAGCCGGTGCCAAGGCGATCAAGTATCACCTCGATTACATGACGTGGTTGCTGGATCACCGCCGCTGGTTGGGAGGGGACAAGATGACCCTTGCCGATTTCGCCGCAGCCGCACATCTGTCGTCGCTTGATTACATTTCGGACGTGGACTGGACACGGTCCGATGTTGTCAAGGACTGGTACGCCAAGATCAAGTCGCGGCCAGCATTCCGGTCCATTCTGGCCGACCAGATGCCCGGCTTTCCCCCGCCCGCGCATTACAGCGATCTGGACTTTTAGGAACGGACCGCCGAGGGCTGTCTGCCTGTCGTTCATTGTGCTAGGGTCAGTGGCGCACAATGGACAACCCCCCGAGGATTTTTATGGCCAAGAGAGACGCGGGTCTGAAGCAGGCTTTGGTGTCTCAGGCACTGGTCGAGGGGTTTGTGTCCTGCAAGGTCTGTCGGCCGTGGGATGTACCGGAAGTACCCCAGCGGTTAGCAGCATTCGTAGACGCAGGGTATCACGGACAGATGCGCTGGATGGAGGACCGCATGGCGTGGCGCGGAAACCCCGCAGCTTTGTGGCCCGAAGCGCGATCCGTCATTATGCTGGCCGAAAGCTACGCCCCCAAGATCGACCCCCTTGCTGTGTTGGAGCACCCGGAAAGGGCGGCAGTGTCAGTCTATGCGCAGGGGCGGGACTACCATGACATCGTCAAGAAGCGCCTCAAGCGATTGGCCCGTTGGCTGATCACCCAGGAGGCGTGCGAGGTTAAGGTCTTTGTCGATACCGCGCCCGTGCCCGAAAAGGCCCTGGCACAAGCCGCAGGTCTGGGGTGGCAGGGCAAACACACAAACCTGCTGAGCCGCGAATTCGGCAACTGGGCCTTCATAGGGTCTGTGTTCACGACATTGGATTTGGAGGTTGATGCGCCAGAGATTGATCATTGCGGGTCCTGCACGGCCTGTCAGGATATTTGCCCAACGGATGCCTTCCCCGCACCCTACCAGCTTGATGCGCGGCGGTGCATTTCCTACCTCACGATCGAGCATAAGGGCCCTGTCGATGAAGACCTGCGCGCGAAGATGGGCAACCGGATCTATGGCTGCGACGATTGTCTGGCCATCTGCCCATGGAACAAGTTTGCGGTCACGGCCAGCGACATGCGCTATCATGGACCCGAGCCGGACGCGCCCTTGCTAGAGACACTTTCACGGCTGGACGATGCCGCCTTTCGCACGCGGTATTCAGGTTCGCCCATCAAGCGGATCGGGCGGGATCGCTTTGTGCGCAATGTGGCCTATGCCATCGGGAATTCAGGTCAGGCTGCTTTGATCCCCGCCGTTCAGGATTTGTGCGGCGATGCCGACCCTGTGGTCGCGGATGCCGCGCGATGGGCAGTGCAGCGGTTGGCCGCACTTTCAGGCTAGACCTAGGAGCCAAAACCCCTAAACCTGCGCGCAGAATACTGGCAGGGAGAGAGCCATGGCGTTGCTCTTGGGCGTTGATACAGGCGGCACCTATACGGACGCGGTTTTGATCCGTGATGAAGAGGTCGTCGTCGCCTCTGCCAAAGCGCTGACCACGCGGCACGATCTGGCGATAGGTGTCGGCGGGGCCGTGCGTGCCGTGATGGATGAGGCGGGCGTAGACCCTGCCGATATCTCGATGGCATCGCTGTCCACCACGCTTGCCACCAATGCGCTGGTCGAAGGACAAGGCGGGCGGGTGGCGCTGATCTTTATCGGCTTTCGCGCCCGCGATCTGGAGGCGCACGGATTGGCCGAGGCGCTTAAGGGCGACCCGTCGATTGTGCTGGAAGGCGGGCACAACCACGCAGGCGGCGAAGCGGCCAAGCTGGACGAAGCGGCATTGACCGCTTTTCTGGAGATGCACAAGGACACCGTCAGTGGCTTTGCCGTCGCCAGCCAGTTCGCCACGCGCAATCCAGCGCATGAGGTGCGCGCCGCCCGGATGGTGGCAGAGATCACGGGCCGGCCCGTATCGTCGTCGCATCAACTGTCCGCCAAGCTCAACGGCCCCAAACGGGCGATGACCGCCGTGCTGAATGCGCGGTTGATCGGAATGATCGACCGGCTGATCGGACGGGCAGAGGATACGTTGCGCGATCTTGGCATCACAGCACCTTTGATGGTTGTGCGCGGGGACGGGGCGTTGATCTCCAGCGCGCAGGCACGCGAGCGGCCGATTGAGACGATCCTGTCCGGACCAGCGGCGTCGATTGTGGGCGCGCGCTGGATGACAGGGGCCGAACATGCGCTGGTGAGTGACATTGGCGGGACAACCACAGACGTCGCCTTGCTGCGCGACGGGCGGCCCGCGATTGATCCGGCAGGCGCCCGTGTGGGCCCTTACCGCACGATGGTCGAAGCCGTCGCCATGCGCACCACGGGTCTGGGCGGTGACAGCGAGGTGCACTTCCTGAGCGAAGGCTTGCAGGGCGGTGTCACGCTGGGGCCGCGCCGCGTGCTGCCTGTGTCGCTGATCGCGGGTGATGCGCCCGAACTGGTGCACGACACGCTGGACGCGCAACTGCGCAGCAGCACGCCGGGCGATTATGACGGACGGTTCCTGCGCGCTGTGCAGGGACAGACGCAAGAGGGTCTAAGCACCCGCGAAGAAGCGCTGCTGGAACGGATTGGCGACGCGGTGCATCCCATGGGACGCATCCTGCGGGCGCGGGTCGAGGTTGGCGCGCTAAAGCGGCTGGTCGAACGCGGGCTGGTGCAGATCGCGGGGGTCACTCCGTCAGATGCCAGTCACGTACTGGGCCGCGTGGATGTCTGGGACAAGGCTGCGGCAGAGAAGGCGCTTGCGCTGTTCGGACGGCGGCGCACAGGTTCGGGCAACATGCTGTCAGATGACCCACAGGTTATTGCGCAGATGATCGTTGATCAGCTTACCCACCAGACCGGATTGGCCCTGTTAGAGACTGCTTTTGCAGAAGAAGAGCAGAGCTTTGGCGTAGCGCCAGAGGTCTTGGCGCAGCATGTGTTGATGCAACGCGGGCTGACGGGGTCCAGCGATCTGGTGCGGGTCGACACAGGGCTGAAGGTCGATGTGATCGGGCTGGGGGCTTCGGCGGGCAGTTACTATCCGGCTGTTGGCACATTGCTAGGCACGCGGATGATCCTGCCGGAACATGCGGGTGTCGCCAATGCGATTGGCGCGGTTGTCGGGCAAATCACGATGCGACACAGCGGGACGGTTACGTCACCCAGCGAAGGCAAATTCCGCGTGCATCTGGCTGATGGGCCGGCTGACTTTGGTGATCAGGATACAGCCTTGTCGCGACTGGAGGATGTCTTGACCCAAGCGGCACGAGCCGACGCGGAAGTGGCAGGGGCGGCAGACATCCGCGTGACCGTCTCGCGCGATATTCGCACCGCAGGGGTCGAGGCGCGCGAGGTATTCGTCGAGGCGATGATTACAGTCGAAGCTGCTGGCCGTCCGCGGGTGGCTAGCTGACGACCGGCATTGGCAGGTAAGTGGGCGACGCGAAAACGCGCCAAACCCGACAGCAATTACCCCTGCACGAGGTCACCGCGTTTTGATATGGGTGGCATAGGCCAACCATCTGCTGTAGCCGCACGCCTCAGGCAGAAAATAACAGCCATGCTTGTGCAAATAGTTTCGCTTGGGGCATTGCGCACCTTGACTAGTTTTGTGCAAGTTCCATCTGTAATCTGTCAGGAGTTGCCGTGTCCCTCCTCTTTGTCGTTGCCTTGCCATTCTTTGGCGCTTTGCTGCCCGGCTTGATGAATTCAGCTGGCCGTTCCGCATGCGCAGGTGTCACTTTTGCCGTCTCTCTGGCTGCCTTTGTCGGGCTGCTGACAAACCTGCCGATGGTTCTTGCAGGCGAAGTCGTTACCGCGCGGGTAGAGTGGATGCCATCGCTTGGGCTGAACTTTACGCTGATGCTGGATGGTCTGGGCTTTTTCTTTGCCCTGTTGATCCTCGGCATCGGGTTGCTGATCGTCGCCTATGCCCGCCACTACCTAAGCCGTGACGACAATATGGGTGAGTTCTTCACCTATTTGTTGCTGTTCCAAGGTGCGATGGTGGGCATCGTCCTAAGCGATAACATATTGCTTTTGCTTGTTTTCTGGGAACTGACGTCGCTTTCCTCGTTCCTGCTGATCGGGTATTGGAAACACCTGCCAGAGGGGCGGCAGGGCGCGCGCATGGCTTTGATGGTTACGGGTATGGGCGGTCTGGCAATGATCGCCGGTATGTTGATTTTGGGCCAGATCGTCGGCAGTTACGAGCTAAGCGTGATCTTGCAAAGCCGCGAGCTTATTCAGGCAGATCCGCTGTATGTCCCGGCACTGATCCTGATCCTGTTGGGCTGTTTCACGAAATCCGCGCAGTTTCCGTTCCATTTCTGGCTTCCCCACGCCATGGCCGCTCCAACGCCGGTATCGGCTTATCTGCACTCTGCGACGATGGTAAAGGCGGGCATTTTCCTGATGGCGCGCATGTGGCCTGTTCTATCGGGCACGCCTGAATGGTTTGTGATCGTCACCACTGCTGGACTGGTCACGATGGTGCTGGGGGCGCTGATCGCGCTCTTCAAGCATGATTTGAAGGCGCTACTGGCGTTTTCAACGGTCAGCCATCTGGGGCTCATCACCATGCTTTTGGGCACGGGTACGGCATTTGGCGCGATGGCGGCAGTCTTTCACATCCTTAATCACGCGACGTTCAAGGCAGCCCTGTTCATGTCAGCGGGGATCATTGATCACGAGGCACATACCCGTGATATCCGCCGTCTGGGAGGGTTGCGAAAGCTGATGCCCGTGACGTTCATGATTGCGTCGCTGGCGGCGCTTTCAATGGCGGGGATACCGCTGCTTAACGGGTTCCTGTCCAAGGAAATGATGTTGGAGGAAACCCTCCATACCAACCTCTTTGGGGTGCCTTGGCTGGTGCCGGCCTTGGCGACATTTGGATCGCTGCTGTCTGCCGCCTATTGTTTCAGATTGATCGGGCACGTGTTTCTTGGTCCGGTCCGCGACGACTATCCCGCCAAGCCGCATGATCCGGGTGCCGGTTTGTGGATGCCCCCTGCCATTCTGGTGGTGCTGGTTGTTGTGATCGGTGTTGCGCCCTTCCTGGCGGAACCGTTTGTGAAACTGGTGACAGCCTCTGTGCTGGGGGATGCCGCAGAAGTGCCAAAAGCGTATTTCAAGATTTGGCACGGGCTGGTTCCCGCGCTATTCATGTCGATTTTCGCCGTTGTGGGTGGTTTGGTCATGATTGCCATTTTCAATCCGGCATTGCGCTTGTGGGATGCCACGCCAAGGCCCGAAGCCAAGACCATCCTTGATGCCATCGTCGAGGCGATCGTCGCACTTGCGCGGAAAATCATCCTGCCCACGCACAACGGGGCGTTCTCGCGGTATGCGGCCATCGCGGCAATCACGATCATTGCGGCAGGGCTTCATGCGTGGTCAACCGGCACCGTCAGTGCGGCCACACGTGTGATGCAGTCGGCAGGTCTGGTGCCCATCGCGGGCTGGCTGATGCTGGTGGCTGCAACAGGCGGGATGGTCTTGATGCACCGCAACCGCCTGTTGTCGCTGATCTTGATCGGCATCGTCGGTCTGATGGTATCGGTCGGTTTTGTGTTTCTCAGCGCGCCCGATCTAGCAATGACGCAGTTCACCGTTGAAGTGGTGACAATCATCTTGCTGTTGCTTGCTTTGAATTTCCTTCCAAACCGCACCCCGATCGAAAGCACGGTCATGCGGCGCGCCCGTGATACGATCGTGGCCGTGGCGGGGGGCCTGTCGACCTTTGCCTTGGCCTATTACTATCTGTTGCGCGATGCGGTCGACACGCCGATTTCGGAGTTCCATCTGGCGAACTCCTACAAGGGCGGCGGCGGCACCAATGTGGTCAATGTCATCCTTGTCGATTTCCGGGGCTTTGACACCTACGGCGAGATCATTGTCCTAGGGATTGCGGCGTTGCTGATCTACGCGCTGACCGAAACACTGCTGAGCGGCCCTGTACGTGCGCGACTGTTGAACCGTAAGCCGGATCAACTGCGGGCCGGAGACATCCACCCGATGATGATGGTTGTCCTGACACGGGTTCTGATGCCGGTGATCCTGCTGGTCGGCTTCTACATCTTCTGGCGTGGCCACAATGAACCGGGCGGCGGATTTATCGCGGGTCTGATCGTCTCCATCGGCGTTGTGATGCAGTATATGGCCAGCGGATTCTCCTGGACCTCGGCGCGGCTGAGATACCCTTACCACGGGGTGATTGGAGCAGGGGTCCTGATTGCGGGAATGACCGGCATCGGATCATGGTTCTTCAGCAAGCCGTTTCTGACCTCTGACTTTGCCTATGTCCGCATTCCGCCCTTCGAGAAGTTTGAACTGGCGACGGCTGCCGTCTTTGACCTTGGTGTGTTTCTGGCTGTTGTCGGGGCCGTTATGCTGTCGTTAGAGAGCTTTTCGCGCCTTGCGCGCCGCTCGCATGTCCCTGACAGCGAACATCCCATGGACATCGACCCATCGCGGGATGATCCACTTCAGATTGCGGCCGAACCGGCTAAGGAAGGAGGCTGATATGGAATTCCTCGTTGCCTCTGCGGTCGGTGTCATGACGGCTGGTGGTCTTTACCTGATGTTGCGCCTGCGGACCTTCCCTGTGATTTTGGGAATGTCCTTGCTGACCTATGCCGTGAACGTGTTCCTGTTTGCATCAGGCCGCCTGACCGTCGGCGCCCCGCCGATATTGAGCGACGGGGTGACGGTCTATACCGATCCCTTGCCACAAGCGTTGGTGCTGACGGCGATCGTCATTTCATTTGGCATGACGGCTGTCGTTGTGATGATCGGTCTTGGCGCATTTCTGGGGTCGGATGACGATCATGTTGATGATCCGTCGGAAGAAGAAGACGAAACAGTGCAGGGTCCGTCATGAACCATTGGATTATCGCCCCTGTCGTGCTTCCTGCACTTCTTGCACCGTTCATTGTTCTGGCGGCACGGTATCACATCGGGATACAGCGGGCAGTCTCGGTGACGGGCGTGCTGATGCTGATCGGCATTGCGGCGGGACTGGCCCTGCAGGTCTCGGACGGCAGTATCTTGCTGTATCAACTGGGTGATTGGGCCGCGCCCTTTGGCATCGTGCTGGTTGGTGACAGGCTTTCGACAGTGATGGTCCTGCTGACGGCGGTACTGGCGCTTTTCGTGCTGCTTTATGCCATCGGGTCTGGATGGGACAATCGCGGCTGGCATTTTCATGCGCTGTTTCAGTTCCAGTTGATGGGGATCATGGGCGCGTTTCTGACCGGAGACCTGTTCAACCTTTTTGTCTTTTTCGAAGTGCTGCTGATCGCTTCCTACGGATTGATGATCCACGCAGGCGGGAATGCGCGGCTAAGGGCGGGCGTGCAATACGTGCTGTTCAACCTCATCGGCTCAACACTGTTCCTGTTTGCGCTGGGATCGATCTATGCGGAAACGGGCACGCTGAACATGGCCGATCTGGCCAATCGCGTGACGATGATCGCGCCGGAAGACACTGTTGGTATCCGCGTGGCGGCCGTTCTTTTGCTGCTGGTCTTTGCGATCAAGGCCGCCGTTGTGCCACTGCATTTCTGGCTGCCGTCAAGCTATGCCGAAGCCCCCGGTCCTGTTGCCGCCCTGTTTGCGATTATGACAAAGGTGGGGGCCTATGCGATCATCCGTGTCTACACGATGGTTTTTCCGCCAGACCTGGAGGTCACAGCGGGTCTGCACACGCTTTGGCTGCTGCCTGCCGCGCTGGTCTCACTGGCTGTCGGGATGATTGGTGTGCTGGCTGCGAAACGGCTGGACCGGCTTGTCGCTTTCTCCGTCATCGGCTCGATGGGCATGGTGATGGTGTCGATATCGCTCTTCACGCCTGCAGGCATCGCGGCTGCGCTCTATTACATTGTGCATTCGACGCTGGCGGGCGCGGCCTTGTTCCTGATCTCTGATCTGGTGCGGACCGGGCGCGCGAACCTGAGCCTGACAGCCCAACCGCCCATTGCCGGCACCACGCTGACGGCGGCGCTTTTCTTTGTGGGTGCCATTGCCATGGCGGGTCTGCCGCCCTTGTCGGGGTTCCTTGGCAAACTGCTGGTGCTGGACGCCGCTTACGGCTCCGGGCTTATGGTCTGGATCTGGGCGATCGTGCTGGGGTCAAGCCTGATTTGCATCGTGGGCTTTGCGCGGGCGGGCAGCATTCTGTTCTGGAAGGCCCACAGCATTGAGCCGCCCGAGGACGCAGACGCCATGATGCGCCCCTCACCCCTGTCGTATGTCGCGGTCGGAGGGCTCGTCTCGCTACTTGTGGCCCATACGGTATTTGCCGGTCAGGTGCATGCATACACCACAACCATGGCCGGACAATTATTCGCGCCACAGCCCTATTTATCCACTGTTGTGGGCACACCGGGCAAGATGAGCAAGCCGACAAAGGAGGACAATTGATATGGCACGCGCTTTCCATTGGCTGCTGCCCCATCCGCTCCTGACACTTCTTCTGGCCGTGGTCTGGACGCTTTTGCAAAACGAATTTTCTGCCGGAATGATGGTTGTGGGTGTGATCCTTGGCATCCTCATCCCGTGGGGGACATCAATCTGGTGGCCGGACACGCCAAAGGGCTTTCGGTTGGGCAAGATGATGACCTACTCCATCATGGTGATGTGGGACATTCTGATTGCCAATATTCAAGTGGCGTGGATCGTGCTGACCGTCCCGAATGCAAAACTGAAACCG
>CALAIJ010000197.1 GCA_937923365.1 uncultured Sulfitobacter sp. | reverse complement strand
TGTTTCATCAAAGGCAGAGACGGGCGTGACCTTCATCATGTTGCCGGACAAAAAGACCTCGTCCGCGTCATGAAAGTCCTCGAAGCTCAGCACGCATTCGTGCACTTTCATGCCGTCTTGGGTCATGTTCTTCATGTGGCGCGCGCGGGTGATGCCTGCCAGAAAGGTGCCGTTGGGAATGGGGGTGAACACCTCTCCGTCCTTGACCATAAAGACATTCGCTGAGGCACTTTCGGCCACATTGCCCATGGCGTCGGCCACCAGCGCATTCTTGAAACCCTTCTGGCGCGCCTCGACCATCATGCGGGCATTGTTGGGGTAAAGGCATCCCGCCTTGGCGTTGACCACGTTGTCCTCCAGCACGGGGCGGCGGAAACGGGTGCGCGTCAGCGTTGTGGCGGCCTCGGGCGGGGCCATGGGGATTTCTTCAAGACATAAGGCAAAGCCTGTCGCCCCTTCCAGCGGTACAATCCCCAACTCGTCGCCTGCCAGCGCCCAATACATGGGCCGGATGTAGACGGCGGTATCGTCTGAATAGCTTTTCAGGCCTTCACGGGCGATCTCCACCATTTCATCGGTTTCCATGGTGGGGGTGATCATCAGCGCCTTGGCAGAGCGGTTGATGCGCGCGCAATGGGCTTCCAGATCAGGGGAGAGCCCGTCGAACAGGCGCGCCCCGTCAAAAACGGTCGTGCCCAGCCACGCACCGTGATCAGCGGCGTTCATCGTCTTGACGTCGCCGTCATGCCATGTGCCCTCGTAGAAGGTCTTGATATTGATGCCAGTGGCCATGAGAGGTCCCTTTCAGGAGGTGCTTCGGTAAATGCCTTCGGGCAGGTTGAGGGCGGCAGTCAGGTCTTTGAGCTGGTGCGGCGACAGCGTGATCTTGGCGACCGTGTTGGTGCGCGGGTCCCATTGCTCAAAGGTGATCTCGGCCGCGAATGCGGAGACGGTGATGTCCTCGCGCAAAGGTGTGCTTTGCTCATCAACCAGAGTGATGACGGTGGCGTCGAATTCGTGCTCGATGGTAAACATAGGCGCACATTCAGGGTTTCGGCGGGTCTTTGCAAGGGCAGGCGTCACGGGCGCGTGAATGGGGTGGCGACCTGCGCGCAGCGTGCTAGAGTAATGGCCGGATACCGTAACGAAGGGCAGCGTCGATGATCAGAAAACTCTCCTTGGCGCTGGGCCTAGTTGCTGCGCTGGCCGCTTGCGAAACGGTGACGATCGATCAGGGCGGGTCCGCCCCGCAGCCCGCCGCGAGCGCAGGCGCGCGCCTGACCGCCAATCAGGCAGCCCGCAGTTTCGTGCGTGTGGTCCAGACGGTGGAGCCGGTCGCCGAGCGGGAGTGTCGCAACCGCACCCAAGGCGTGAACTGTGATTTCAACATTGTCGTGGATGATCGCGCGGGCTTGCCTGCCAATGCCTACCAGACGCTGGACCGCAACGGTCGTCCGGTGATTGCCTTTACGCTGGCCATGATCGCCACGGTCCGCAACGAGGACGAGCTGGCCTTTGTCATGGGGCACGAGGCAGCACATCACATCGCGGGCCACATCGGACGGCAACAGCAAAACGCGGTGGCGGGGGCCGTGATCTTTGCCGGTCTGGCAACCCTGTCGGGGGGCGATGCCACTGCAGTACGCGAAGCGCAGCAATTGGGTGCACAGGTCGGCGCGCGGACCTACTCCAAGGACTTTGAACTTGAGGCCGACGCGCTGGGCACCATTATCACCGCGCGCGCAGGCTACAAGCCGCTACGCGGCGCGCAGTTCTTTGCGCGCATCCCTGATCCGGGCGACAAGTTTCTGGGCACCCACCCGCCGAACAAGGCGCGTCTGGATGTGGTGCGCCGGACGGTGGCAGGACTTTAGGGTCCTGACCCTATGCCGTTTGCGGGCGCGGCTTAAGCACGTGCAGCGCCAGGCCCACTAGTGACATCACCACCCAGAAAAGCTGGATCATCGCTGACGCAAGGTTGAAGCTGGCCATCAGGCCAATCAGCACACAACTGGCCGCAAGCAGGTTCAGCGCGAAGTAACGTGGCGAGTCGCCGCGCAGAATGCGCAGGGTCAGCAGGGTGTAGGCCAGCACGTAAATACCAAAGCCAAAGACGCCAATTGTCTCTAGCAGCAAAGGGTGGAGCAGGTAATTTTCCATGGTGAAATCCAGTAATATTGAATTTGAAAAAAGGGTCGTTTGAAAAAGGTGATCCAAAATGATCGGGTCTTAGGGTCGTCTCTAATACCGGTGAATATACGACCGTGGCGCGGTCTTGAAAACTACGGTATTCCATACCTCGGAGGCCCCAAGTGGTCGCCTCGTCGTTGTGGAGAGAGACTTTGATGAAACATCAAAAGAGCATGCCGCGCCGGAATGCCCTATTGGGCGGCCTCGCAGCGGTGAGCGTTGTAGCCGCCTTGCCTGCGGCGGGGGAGACCGCCTCTTTGGCAGGCATCTACCGCGCCGAAGGGCGCAACCCCGACGGAACAACCTATGCAGGGCAAGCCGTCTTGGGCCAGCAAGGCAACGCCGTGCAGATCAACTGGACCGTCGGTACGCAGACCTACGCTGGCAGCGGTCTGTTGGACGGAAGGGTCCTGACAATCGACTGGGGCCAGCCCGCGCCGGTTGTCTATGTTGTGATGCCCGACGGGACGTTGCACGGCACATGGAACAACGGGACAGCCTTGGAACGGTTGCTGCCGCAGTGAGCAGCCCGCCCGCATCTTCGTGGCGGCAATTGGGTGTGGTGCTTACGGACCGCGGTTCAAAATACGCGGTTTCAGGCTGTGCAGTGACGGACCGTGTCGCGATTGACGCCGCACTGAAAGTGCTCAAACAGGATAAGGCCTACGCCAAAGCGACGCATAACACCTGGGGCGCGCTGCTTTCTGCGTCAGGGGCGCTTAAGGCCGACGATGGCGAGAAAGGTGCAGCCATGGTGATCCTGCGCATGTTGGAGCGCGAAGACCTTCAAGACCATCTGATTGTCGTCACACGGTGGTACGGTGGCAAACATCTTGGCGGGGACCGCTTTCGCCACGTGCAGACCTGCGTTCGGATGTATCTGGATCAGGCGACGGGCTGAACGCTGATGGCGATGGCCGCAAACAGGCTGATCGACGCCGACAGCACAAAGACATGCCAGACCGCGTTTTGATAGCGCATGCCGGGATGGGCATAGACAAGCGTGCCCAGCGAATAGACAGCGCCACCGCCCATGATCAGCGCAAGCGCGGCACCTGGCAATTGCTGCCACATCGGCCAGATCAGCAGGACTGACAGCCAGCCCATCCCAAGATAAAGCGCCAGTGAGCCTTTGGCATTGGTCTGCCAGAACCACAGTTTCGCCACGGCCCCGAAGACAGCCAGTGCCCAGACCAGCGCCAGAATGCCATAGGCAAAGCCCGACCCGATCAGGATCGCCACAGGCGTATAGCTGCCCGCGATTTTGAAATAGATGGAGGCATGGTCGATACGGCCCAGCATCTGGCGGCTGCCATCAAAAGGCATCATGTGGTACAGCGCTGAAGCGGTCAGCGCAAACAGCAAAGAGCCCGCATAGACCGCAGTTGCAACCCAGATGGAGGGGTCGCAGTCCAGCGTCGTCAACAGGATCGCACAGGCAGGGAAGGCCAAGAGAAGTCCCGTCAGATGCACTGCACCGTCAGCAAGTGTTTCAGACGCGGACGTTGGATAAGCCATGCATCAGCAATATCGTGGAAAGGTGAAGAAATTATGGCTGACTTTGCGTTACATTCATCATTTATTCACACTTTTTTGCCGTTTCACGTGCCACCGGTACAGCAACGGTGCCAGAACGTGGTCGTAGATCAGGCATGCCGCGCCATGCACGCCCGGTAGACTGACAAGCCGCGCCAGCCAACGGTAGCGCGGAATTTCGCGCCACAAGACGATGAACGCCGGAATGCCTGCGTAAATCTGACCGTCCTTGCGCACATGAAGACGCTTGGCGGCTTGCTCGGGGCTCAGGCCCCAACGGGCCAACCGCTCGGCATCTCCCAGATCATCATAGAGGATCGGCAAAGCCGCCTGCGCGCTCAGCTTTGCGTAATGGTTCACTTCCCTGCGGCAAACGGGGCAGGCGTCGTTATAAAGGACTTCTGTTTCGTTCATGCCCTTTAGATAGGGGGGAGGCCGGGCAGTTCACAGGGTCAACGTGGTTTATTGCTGTCAATCCAGCGCGACATAAGCACGCGGTCGCGAAAACATTCCTGCGGTACCTCGCGCCGCTTCAGCCGCGCGATACGCTCTGCAAAGGCCACTTGTTTGGACGACGGGTAGTCTGCGAACTTGCCCTCGGGCTTGGGCGCTTTGTGGCTGTCGATCCACTTGGACAGGCCTGCGCGGTCTTTCTCCAGCCCTTTTGGCAGGGGCGACTTGGACTTGGCCGCCAGAATGCGCGCATAGGTCAGTTGCTTTTCCGTGGCAGGCAGGGGCGTCTGCAGCGGCAGGTCTGCCTGAACGGGCGTGACGTTTTCTGCGCTGTCCAGCAGGTCTGGAAAATGTGGCTGAAAGGACATGAGGAATGCTCCCTTGTGTGTTCTATCGAAATATAGAACATAAAGGGAACATTTTCAAGGTTTTTGGCGCGGGCCCTGAAAGGGACAGGCCCAGCGGGGCGTGTTTTATCTGTTTTGGCGCGCAATACCCGCTATGTTTCAGCGGTCTAGACGATGCGGCCCCATAGGTCGTATTCGCCAGCCTCTTCAACTTCGACCTTCAGGATATCGCCGACAGACACGCCGTCAAAGTCTTCGTCGATGAACAGGTTGCCGTCGATTTCGGGCGCGTCTGCATGGGTCCGGCAGGTGGCGGCATCCGCGTCCACCTCATCAACGATAACCTCAAGCACGCGTCCGACTTTCGCTTCCAGCTTGGCCTCGGAAATCGCCTGAGCCTTCGCCATGAAGCGGTCCCACCTATCTTGCTTTACCTCTTCGGCAACGTGATCGGGCAGCGCGTTTGACCGCGCACCTTCCACGTTTTCGTATTGAAAGCACCCGACGCGGTCCAGTTGCGCCTCGTCCAGCCAATCCAGAAGGGTCTGGAACTCGGCTTCCGTCTCTCCGGGGTAGCCCACGATAAATGTGGATCGCAGGGTTATATCCGGGCAATCGCTGCGCCATGCGGCAATCTCGTCCAGCGTCTTGGAAGCCGCAGCAGGCCGCGCCATCCGCTTGAGCACATCGGGATGCGCATGCTGGAACGGGATGTCCAGATAAGGCAGCACCAGACCTTCGGCCATCAGCGGGATCAGATTGCGCACGTGGGGGTAGGGATAGACGTAGTGCAGCCGGACCCACGCCCCAAGGGCGCCCAGATCGCGCGCCAGATCGGCGATATGGGCACGGTGGCCACGGTCCTCTGCGTGTTTGATGTCCACGCCGTAGGCAGAGGTGTCTTGCGAAATCACGAGCAGTTCTTTCACACCCCCATCAACTAGTCGCTCAGCCTCGCGCAAGATCGCGTGGGCAGGGCGCGATGCCAGTCGCCCGCGCATATCGGGAATGATGCAGAACTTGCACTTGTGATTGCAGCCTTCCGAGATTTTCAAATAGCTGTAATGCCGTGGCGTGAGGCTGACCGCCTGCGCGGGCAGCAGGTCAACAAATGGATCGGGGTTGGGGGGCACGGCGGAATGGACCGCATCCAGAACCTGTTCGTATTGGTGCGGGCCTGTGACCGCCAGAACCTTGGGATGTGCGCCGGTGATATATTCCGGCTCTGCCCCCAGACAGCCGGTGACAATGACGCGCCCGTTTTCGTGCAAGGCCTCCCCGATGGCCTCAAGGCTTTCGGCCTTGGCACTGTCAAGAAACCCGCAGGTGTTCACGATGACAGCGTCTGCCCCGGCATAGTCGGGCGACACACCATATCCTTCTGCGCGCAGCCGCGTGAGGATACGCTCACTGTCTACCAGCGCTTTGGGACAGCCCAAAGACACCATCCCAATGCTGGGCTGGCCGGGGCGGGCGGGATCAGACAGGCGCGCTTTGGGCGCAAGGTCAGGACGCAGATCGGGGGGATTTGTGCTCATACCCCCGCCTATACGCCAAGTGCTGCGCGGACAAAACCCACGACGCAGCCTGCTCCCCTTTTTCTGGCCATAACTCTTCCCAGAGGGTTTGGGAGACAGCGTCTCCCATAGATCGCACCTGCGATCTTTTCGCCTTGCTGCGACGTGATGCTGCGCCCAAGAGGCCTTTCCCCGCCTGATCCCATGCGCTAAAGCAAGGCCTGCACAACCTGACAAGGCGCTTCAAAATGGCAAACGATCTTTTCAACACTTTCATGAACGGCCCCGATGAGAATGGCCGTTTTGGCGATTTTGGCGGGCGTTTCGTTTCCGAAACGCTGATGCCGCTCATTCTCGAGCTTGAAGCGCAGTATGAAAAGGCCAAGACCGACGACAGCTTCTGGGCCGAGATGCACGATCTCTGGACGCATTATGTGGGCCGTCCCAGCCCGCTCTATCACGCCGAACGCCTGACAGAGCATCTGGGCGGTGCCAAAGTCTACATGAAGCGGGACGAGTTGAACCACACCGGCGCGCACAAGATCAACAACGTGCTGGGCCAGATCATTCTTGCCCGCCGCATGGGCAAGAAACGCATCATCGCGGAAACGGGCGCGGGCCAGCATGGGGTGGCCACGGCGACGGTCTGTGCCAAGTTCGGGCTGAAATGCGTGGTCTACATGGGCGCGCATGACGTGGAGCGTCAGGCCCCGAACGTCTTTCGCATGCGTCTTCTGGGGGCCGAAGTGGTGCC
>CALAIJ010000196.1 GCA_937923365.1 uncultured Sulfitobacter sp. | reverse complement strand
GCGTGTCTGTCCGCCTTCGCCGGCGCGATGGAGGCAGGGACCGCTTGGATTTTGGGCCGCGTCATAGACGCCACCGCAACAGCAGGGCCAGAGGCGTTCTTTGACGGGCGCAACATTGCGTTGATCGCAGGCGCGATTGCGTTCTTCATCGTGATCCGCCCGCTGCTCTTTGGTCTGTCTTCTGCGGCAAACTCCATCATCGTCGGGCCCAATGTGAACCCGCTGGTGCTTAGCCGTCTGCACCGTTGGACGCTGGGCCAGAACGTCAGTTTTTTCGATGACGATTTCGCAGGCCGTATCGCACAAAAGCAGATGCAGACCGCGCGTGCGGTCACGGATGTTGCGGTCGAGGTGATTAACGTAGTGGCCTTCGCGCTTGCCTCGCTTGTGGGCTCGGTGTTGCTGCTGATCGCGATTGACTGGCGTGTGGCGATTGGTTTTGCTGTGTGGCTGGTGGCCTACTTCGCGCTTATTCGCTGGTTCCTGCCACGGGTGCGGATGCGTTCAGCCGGACGGGCGGGTGCCCGCGCGATGGTGTCGGGGCAGGTTGTTGATACGATCACCAATATCAAGACGGTCAAGCTGTTCGCTCATGCCGATCACGAGGACCGCGCCGCCCTTGGTGCAATGCAGACCTTCCGCGAACGGGCACTTGAGTTTGGATACCTCGCCGCGGGTTTCCGGCTGGCGTTGATGACGCTTGCCGGTGTGTTGCCCGTCATCCTGCTGGGCGGCACGATCCTGCTTTGGCAGCGTGGCATAGCCAGTCAGGGTGACATCGTGGCCGCCGGTGCTGTTGCCATCCGCATTGCGCAGATGACCGGTTGGGTCAGTTTCACGCTGATGGCGATCTACTCCAACGTAGGAGAGATCGAGGATGGCATGAACACCCTCACTCCGCGTGTGCGGTTCGAGAACCCCAAAGGTGCCAAGGCGCTTGAGGTCACGCAGGGGCGGGTTGATCTGACCAATCTGTCCTTTGCCTACGGGCGCGATGTGGGCGGTATTCAGGACATCACGCTTAGCATCGCGTCCGGTGAAAAGCTGGGCATTGTGGGTGCATCAGGTGCCGGTAAATCCACGTTGGTCGCCCTGCTGCTGCGGCTTTACGCGCCCGAAAAAGGGCAGATCAGCATCGACGGGGTCGACACCAGTCAGGTCACGCAGGAAAGCCTGCGCCGCAACATCGGGATGGTCACGCAGGAAACGGCAATGTTCAACCGCTCGGCCAGTGATAACATCCTTTATGGTCGCCCCGATGCCAGCCATGCAGAGGTCGCAGCCGCCGCCCAGCGCGCAGAGGCGCATGCGTTTATTCAGGACCTGCAGGATCACAAAGGCCGGCGCGGCTATGACGCGCATCTGGGCGAACGGGGCGTCAAGCTGTCCGGCGGGCAGCGGCAACGTATCGCGCTGGCCCGCGCCATTCTCAAGGATGCGCCTATTCTGGTGCTGGACGAGGCGACAAGCGCGCTCGACAGTGAAGTCGAGGCGGCCATCCAGTCCGCCCTCGCCCGCGTGATGGAGGGCAAGACCGTGCTGGCCATTGCCCACCGCCTGTCCACCCTGACAGAGATGGACCGCATTGTTGTCATGGACGAAGGCCGCATTGCCGAGATAGGAACCCACGAAAGCCTGCTGGCGCAGGACGGGCTTTATGCGCGGTACTGGCAGCGCCAGTCCGGTGGCTTTCTCAATGTAAAGGCGGCGGAGTAGAACGTGGCAGAATATGTAATCAACCGTCTGGGCCTTCATGGCGACGGCCTTGTCGAGGGTCCGTTGTTTGCGCCCATGACGCTGCCGGGGGAACGGATTTCGGCCACGGCTGCGGGGCAGGATCTGACGGATATCCGTATCCTCACCCCGTCCGAGGACCGCGTCAGCGCGCCCTGCCGTCACTTCAAATCCTGCGGCGGGTGCCAGTTGCAGCATGCCTCTGACAGCTTTGTCGCGGCGTGGAAGCAGGAGGTCGTGCAGAACGCCCTGACCGCGCAAGGGATTGAAACGCAGATGCGCCCCATCGTCACCTCGCCCGCGCAGTCGCGGCGGCGGGCAACATTCGCCGCGCGGCGAACCAAGAAGGGGGCGATGGCAGGCTTTCACGGGCGCGCCTCTGGCGTGATTGTGGAAATCCCCGACTGCCAGCTTGTCCTGCCCGAAGTCAAAGCGGGCCTAAGCGTTGCAGAGCGATTGGCCATCGTTGGCGCCAGCCGCAAAGCGGCCTTGGCCGTGACCGTCACGCATTCCGTGCATGGGTTGGATGTTGCCGTGCGCAATGGCAAGCCGCTGGATGGTCCCTTGATGCAGGAACTGGCCGTTTTATGCGATCAGCTGGGTCTGGCGCGTCTGGCATGGGACGATGAGGTTGTCGCGATGCGGACCCCGCCGACGCAAACCTTTGGTGCTGCAAAGGTTGCACCCCCGCCAGGTGCGTTCCTGCAAGCCACCGCGCACGGAGAGGCGGCCTTGCTGGCGGCCGTCAAAGATGCGGTGGGGGGCGCCACGCCGATCATTGATCTTTTCGCGGGCAGCGGGACGTTCTCGCTTCCTTTGGCGGCAACGGCGGCGGTGCATGCTGTCGAAGGGGACAGCGCCATGATCGCTGCCCTTGATCAGGGTTGGCGCATGGCCGAAGGGCTAAAGCCCGTGACCACGCAAACCCGCGACCTCTACCGCCGCCCCATGTTGCCGGACGAGCTGGCAAAGACGGGTGCCGTGGTTCTTGACCCGCCCCGCACCGGTGCGGAGGCACAGGTGGCCGAGCTTGCACGTTCAACAGTGAACTGCATCGCCTACGTGTCGTGCAACCCCGTGACGTTTGCGCGGGATGTTCAGGTCTTGCTGAACGCAGGGTTTGTGCTGGAATGGGTGCAGGTTGTGGACCAGTTCCGCTGGTCTTCGCATATCGAAGTTGTGGGCAAACTGTCGCGCAGCGCCTGAACCATCGCGCAAAGACCCGCGCAGGACAGGCAGATTGCGCTCATCACCTCTTTTTGAATGAAAACTCTTTTGATATGTGCTATGCGCACCAACAGAAAAACAGGCCGAATGGCCGTGCGGTTGAGGGACGAAGGTCATGAAGAGAAGAACACTGATTCTGGGCGGCACAGCGCTGGTTGCGCTGGCAGGATGCAGCACCAGCAAATTCAAACGGTATCGTGGTCCGGAAGTGACCTACGTTGTGGTCAACAAAGAGGACCGCAAGATGTACCTGTTGCACCACGACAAGGTGCTTGAGGAATACAAGGTCAAGCTGGGCTTTTCCCCTATTGGCCACAAATTCATCGAAGGGGATGGGCGCACGCCAGAAGGCACGTACATCATCGATCGCCGCAATCCCAACAGCCGTTTCCATCTGTCGCTGGGTATCTCCTACCCCAACGATCAGGACCGTGCGACGGCCGCCGAGATGGGCAAGAAGCCCGGCGGCGATATCTTTATCCACGGGCAGGAACACCCGTTGAAAAAGGATAAAGGCGATTGGACTTGGGGTTGTATCGCAGTGACCAACAAGGAGATCGAACAGGTCTATGCGATGGTGGGTGACGGCACACCTATCGCGATCAATCCATAAAAACTGTGAGGGCGTGTGACCGGGAAGGTCAGCCGCCCATCACCATCGTCCACCAGATTTTGCCACTGCTTTCCTGATGCCACGAGAACCCCATGTTCTTGGCATCAGGCGTCATGATGATGCGGCGCGTGTCTGGCTGCTCCATCCATGCACCAAGCGTTTCCAGCTCTGTCTCATAGGTCTCCGAGATGACCTCGCCTACCAACGGGCCAGTGTAGCCGACGCGGCGCACGCGCTCGATCGGAGAGGAGCCATCAGAACCAAAGTGCCAAGGGCGATTCTGCACAGCCATATCACGCGAATGCGTCGCGGCAGCAGCGTTCAGGTTTGCATCAAGTTTCACTGGTGCGCGACCTGCTGAGGCGCGCAATGCATTGACCGAATCAAGCATGCGGAACTGGATTTTTCCGGGGTTGTTGCCAATGCGGTAAGCGTTCTTGGCGACGGGACCACCAGCAGGCGTACAGGCGGCCAGCGCAATTGCTGCAGCAAAGAGAATGGTTAACAGACGGGTCATAGCGCTACTCCACGCGAAAACAGTTGGTTTGCCTTACAATGGGAAGCGTTGCAGTTCAAACGCACATCGGCGTTACCTTGCCAGATGACAATCGTTTGATTTGATACTGCGTCTTTAGGGCCATATATCATGCCACTGAGTGTAGTTTTTACCAATTGGAGGCTGAAAATGTCCCACAAACCGTTCAATTTACAAAGCCGTCGCGCCTTTCTTGCCAGCGGTGCCGCAATGTTGGCAGCGCCCGCGCTGGCGCAGGATACGTCAGGTGTGAATTCTGCCGCCACTACCCAGGTGGAGCGTGACGTGACCGAAACCGTCAAGCGCAACATCTCCAGCTTCCGTACGCTGGACTGGCGCCCATACTTCACCAACACCAACAACGGCGCAATTCTGGTCGATCTCGACAGCCGTGCCGTTCACTTTTGGTCCGAGGATCAGAGCGTCTACAAACTGTATCCTTCCAGCGTGCCGCTGACCGAGGATTTGACGCGCCGTGGCCGCACCAAGGTGATTTTGAAAGATCCCGCACCCAGCTGGCGGCCAACACCGTCCATGAAAAAGCGGAACCCCGATTGGCCCGATTTTATCGGCCCAGGCCCGCAAAACCCGTTGGGAACACGGTCTTTGCACCTGACGTGGACCTACTACCGGATCCACGGCACCCATGACACGCGCAAGATTGGCCGCAAATCGTCAAACGGTTGTATTGGCCTGTACAATGAGCACATCGAAGAGCTGTACGGCATGGCCAAAGTAGGCACTCAAGTGTTGCTTATTTGACGACATTGCGGCGATTGTGCTGCGTAAACGGCGAATCCGGGTTTGCAATCCCGCGAACAAGCTGTTTACACAAATGTACGAGGTAAGTCTTGGGTGCGTGTGCGCCTATTTCGCGACACGCCATATCTGGAGGTAACACTATGAAAAAACTCGTTCTTGCTGCTGCTCTGACAGCTGCCGCTTCGACTGCAATGGCCGGCTCTTTGGCCGACCCAATCATCGAAGCACCCGTCATCGTTGAAGAAGCTTCTTCTTCTTCCGGTGGTGCACTTCTGCCGCTGGTACTGCTGGTACTGGTTGCTGCGGCCGTTGCTTCCGACTAATTCGGAACAA
>CALAIJ010000195.1 GCA_937923365.1 uncultured Sulfitobacter sp. | reverse complement strand
ACGAACACGTCTTTGCTGCCACCCTCGGGCGCGATGAAGCCGAAGCCTTTAGTTGCGTTGAACCATTTTACTGTGCCATTGGCCATGTCTGTATTCCTTGTATGTCTGCCCGCAGGATGCGGCAGGTTGGCTAAGTCAGCGAAAGATCGAATGACTGAGCCCATGAAGGAGCAGCAATGCCGATAGATGTGATAACGTCGCACGCCCCACCTGCGCTCTTTCTGGCGGGGGCGCAAGCGGGAACTGCGATTGTGCCGCGCGTGGCGGAAATGACCCGTTCTTGCGTGCGCGACTGGCCTGCAACATCCGTCTAAACGCAGACAAAAAGGGCGCAACCCTGCGGTCACGCCCTTTTCGAATTCAGCACGCCCCAAGTCGGAGCGTTACATCAGCTTACGCCAGTGCGATGTTTGTCGCGCTCTCGCGGCCGTCGCGGCCAGCTTCGATGTCGAATGTTACTTTTTGGTCGTCGGCCAGACCTGTGAGGCCTGCACGCTCAACGGCAGAAATGTGTACGAATACATCTTTGCTGCCGCCATCGGGTGCGATAAAGCCGAAGCCTTTTGTTGTGTTGAACCATTTGACGGTGCCAGTAGCCATCGTCTGTCTCCTTTAAAATGCTGCCCGCAGGATGCGGCAGGTCGGCTAGGTCAGTGTAAGATCGAAAGACTGAGCCAGAAGGAGCAGTGATGTCGATAGTGATAACGTCGCAAGGCCCATATGGGGGTTTGGTCATGAAAAAGCAAGGATTTTACGAAACAACCATAGGATGCGCGGTACTTTGCCCATCTATTCCTGCGCAGGCTTATCCCCCTGCCCCACGCTGATCAGATACAAAACCGGGGGAGCGTACCCGCAATTCTGCACCCTTCCGACCTAGCGTTTCAGGGCCGCATCTTGCGCCTTATCCTTACGATCGCAAACATCAACAGCTTTAGGGTGCTGGCGGAGGTCAACTTGCTGTCCGCCCTGCTGTTGCTGCCCTTTCCTGCGCGCAGCGCCGAAGGGATCAACATCCGGATCTTCCTGGCCTTTGCCCTGAACTTGCAGGTCTGGCAGTCTGATGTCTGGATCCAAGGTGCGGCGGCCCATTAACGCAAAAGGCCCCCGCAAGATGCGAGGGCCTTTGTAGCAGTGTATGACCGTCGGCTTAGAGGCCGGTAGACACGTCGATTGTGTTACCCTCTTCGAGCGTCACATAGGCTTTTTTCACGTCTTTACGCTTGCCGATCTGGCCGCGGAAACGCTTGACTTTGCCTTTGGTAATGGTCGTGTTGACGGCCTTCACCTTGACACCGAACAAGGCTTCGACAGCCTCTTTGATCATCGGCTTGTTGCTCTCCATGGCGACTTCGAAAACAACGGCGTTGTTCTCTGATGCCATGGTGGCTTTCTCGGTGATGATCGGCTTGCGGATCACGTCGTAGTGGTTTGCTGCAGCACTCATTTCAAACGTGCCTCCAATGCTTCGATACCTGCCTTGGTGATGACAAGTGTATCACGCTTGAGGATATCATAGACGTTTGCGCCCATCGTTGGCAGGATATCCAGACCTTCGATGTTGCGCGCGGCGGTGGCGAAGTCCTCATTGACGGAAGCACCGTCGATGATCAGCGCGCGCTTCCAACCAAGGTCTTTGACCTGCTTGGCAAGAGCGGCTGTTTTGCCCGCGGATGCTGCATCGTCAAGGATGACCAGCTCGCCGGCCTTCATCTTGGCGGACAGCGCGTGGCGCAGGCCCAGCTTGCGGAACTTCTTGGTCAGCTCGTGGCCGTGGCTGCGGGGCGTTGGGCCCTTGTAGATACCACCCCCACGGAAGATCGGTGCAGAACGTGCGCCGTGGCGTGCGCCGCCGGTGCCCTTCTGGCGATAGATCTTCTTGGTGGAGTATTTCACCTCGGAGCGCGTCTTGACCTTGTGCGTGCCCTGCTGCGCGTTGTTACGCTGCCAGCGCACGACACGGTGCAGGATGTCGGCACGTGGCTCAAGGCCGAACAGGGCCTCGTCCAAGTCTACCGAACCGGCTTTCTTGCCGTCGAGTTTGATGACATCGAGTTTCATGCGTCACCTTCTTTCTTGTCTTCGTCAGCGGCAGGCGCGTCTGCACCCTCGGCTGCGATTTCTGCTTCGGCTGCTTTCAGCGCTTCTGCTTCAGCTGCGGCTTGCTCTTCGGCCAGGCGTGCTGCTTCGGCTTCGGCTTCGGCTGCTGCGGCGGCGGCTGCTTCTTCGGCTGCTTTAGCGGCTTCCTTAGCGGCGGATGCCAGAGCGGCGGGCAAGATGGCATTCTCGGGGAACGGCTTTTTGACCGCATCCTTGACTGTGACCCAACCACCTTTGGAACCGGGAACGGCGCCCTTGACCATGATCAGACCGCGTTCGCTGTCCGTGCGGACAACTTCGAGGTTCTGCGTGGTGACACGGGCTGCACCCATGTGACCGGCCATTTTCTTGCCTTTGAAAACCTTACCGGGGTCCTGACACTGGCCTGTGGAGCCGTGCGAACGGTGAGAGATCGAAACACCGTGTGTGGCCCGCAGACCGCCAAAGTTGTGACGCTTCATCGCACCGGCAAAACCTTTACCGATAGAAGTGCCCGCAACGTCGACATACTGACCGGCAAAGTAGTGATCAGCAATGATCTCTTCGCCGACGTCCAGCATCGCGTCTGCGTCGACGCGGAATTCCGCGACCTTACGCTTGGGTTCGACCTTGGCGGCGGCAAAGTGACCGCGCATCGCTTGTGACGTGCGCTTGGCTTTGGCTGTACCGGCACCAAGCTGAACGGCTGTGTAGCCGTGTGCTTCTTCGGTCCGCTGGGCAACCACCTGAAGGTTGTCGAGTTGAAGAACGGTCACAGGAATCTGCTTGCCGTCTTCCATGAACAAGCGGGTCATGCCCACTTTCTTTGCAATAACGCCTGAGCGCAACATATCTGAGCCCTCCGCTTACGTTTGCAATTTGATTTCGACGTCAACACCAGCGGCGAGGTCGAGCTTCATCAGCGCGTCCACCGTCTGGGGCGTCGGATCCACGATGTCGAGAAGACGCTTGTGCGTACGGATCTCGAACTGGTCGCGGGATTTCTTGTCTACGTGGGGGCCACGCAAAACAGTGAATTTTTCGATTTTGTTCGGCATGGGAATGGGCCCACGCACGGAAGCGCCTGTGCGCTTGGCGGTGTTGACGATTTCCTGTGTGGAGGCATCAAGCACCCGATAGTCAAACGCCTTGAGGCGAATGCGGATGTTCTGGCTAGCTGCGGCCATGTGCATATCCCTTAGATTTGGGATTTCAACGGATTGGAGGGGGGTGGCTCATCCGCCCGCCTCGTCGCGTCGTATCATAAAGCAAGCCTTTCGTGAATCACACGGGCCTGCTTGATGGGTGCTATAGGGGGGTTTGGGAAGTGTGGCAAGCCCTTTGCACCCCTTCCGTTTCACGCCTCACGTGATGGGGAGTGCCAGCCCCCAGGATGGCACATGTAACGCCTGCTCTCCACCAGTTCATGGTGTAGATTGGCGTGTCTCATCAATGAACCACCCACCCTCGCAAAAGCGCAAGCCGTCACACCTTTGACGTGCCATTCATTCAATCGGCGCACCTTTGGTGCGACGGGGGGGCTGGCGCCCCCCGCGCCTGATTAGCAGCCTTGAGTCCCGGCGCCTTGGCTTCCTGCATTGTCCGCCTTCGAGCCCCAAACTGTCAGGTGCCGCAACCAAAACGAATGTTTGCTTCTCGTTCAAAGGAAAATCGGATATATATCGGCTAACCCCATAGTCGGCTACTTGTCTGCGCCAAAGAACGGAAAAAGAAATTGTCACTTGGAAAATCTCTACCACTTTCTTTTGGCATCTTAGCCGTCGCAACTTCTGCGCTCGCTGAGGACGTCGAAATCTATGTTGTTGATATGCTCGACAACATTCAGAACGGCTATTGCATCGACATTGCCAAAGGGCGGGGCGAAGCCGCCAATCCCGAGGATGGGCTTCAGGCGCACACCTGTTACAGCCCGTCCGGCGAAGTTCTTGTGGATCAGGCGTTCGACCCGGACCAGTTCGCGGATGGAGTGCTATTTATGCCCCAATTTGATGTCTGCATGCAGGCCCTATCAACTGAAGTTGGAGCATCTGCAGAACTTGCCGCCTGTGACGGCTCAGAGGCTCAAAGCTGGGTATTTAGTGGTGAAGGCACAATTTCCCCGGCATCGGCTCCAGAAATGTGCCTGACCCTGACGGGTGAGACTCGCACGGGTCGCAGCGATCAAAATCAAATGATCGCGATGACGTTGCAGGCATGCTCTGATGAGAAGGCGGCTTATCAGACTTGGTCTAACCGAGCGGCGGAATAAGACGCCCCCTTGATGCGCAGAAAGTAGTAGCCGACATTGGCGGGGTAGAGCAGCACTTAGCCATGTCCGAGTTCGGCTGGGATACCTTTCGCTGCTTACGGACGGATGGCAGCTCTTAAATACTCCACTGCTTTGTGAAACAGTCATTTTTAGGAGGATTTTTTCAATCCTATCGATTGAAAAAAATCCAAAGGGAATAGTCCACATGACACAGCCGACAAGGATATCCAGAATTTGCCACGCATATCGTCCACCGGACCCGGACGCCATCATCCCGATGGAACGCAAGCGAAACATACACTCGCATTCAACATCGGCCACTTAGGTCGGCTGATCAGTCCCAAGCGGTTTTGGGACCCTCTGATCGTGAATATCTGCCCTGAATCGAAGGCTTTGGTATGATCGAGCCTAGGCACCTGTGGTGTCAAACACCGGGTTTCTGCTGGTTCTGAGGCTGATTTCGACCAGAAGTTTAGGGTTGCGCAGAATTCTTGTCGCGGACACACGCGATCGGGCATTCGCCGGCTATCACCGAGACTTCAGCCAGCATAAAAGGCGGCGACAGGGGTACTAAGAGGTCAGAATTTGGCGATCAGATTGATGAACAGGCCCTCATCATCATATGTCAGATCTGTCAGATCATCCGAGAACTGGCCCGTGTTATAGCCCACGCCAACCTTCACGTTGTTGCCGATGTGGCGGTACGCGGCACCCAATAGCCCAAATTCAGAGATGCCTGCATCGGAGGCCTCCAGATAGCGACCCTCAAGCAGCAGATCCCATTTGTGCGTCAAGTGGTAGCGCGCGTTTACAACAGCCAGATAGGCGTCATTGTCGCTTAGTGGGACTGTGTCGTCAGGCGCGCTTTCGCCCCAACGACCGCCGACTTTTCCGCCCAGCGTCCAGTATTGGTTCAGGTCATAATCCAGATCAAGGGACAGTACATGGCTGGTTTGGCGCGGCCCGCGGTCAGAGCTGCTGTCGATGTCGCGGCCCAATGAATCTTTCAGGAAACGGTATTTGAACAGGATATTCAGCCGGTCATGATCAGCAGGTCGAAAGGCATAGCCGGCCTGAACATCCACATACTCGCCACTTTGAAGCGATGAATTGTCGGTGTCCGTATTCGCGTAATCAACCGAGAACAACAGGCGCTGGTCTTCATCAATTTTGTAGCGTGCAGAACCGACGAACAGGAACGCATCGCTGTCGCGGTTGGTGCCCGAGGTCATGCCACGATCACGGCGGAACTCTGCAAGGGCGCGCCAGGAAAGACCAGCGTCGCCCTCGTAACGGGCACCCAGCGACAAGGATTTTCGATCAAAGTTACCGTTGGCCCTATCGCGTACCTGACCGTATTCGAAACTGCTGGACAGGGTCAGCTGTTCAGTCGTGCGGTAGTCAACACCATAGGTGCTGGTCAGCGATTTATGCTGGCCGAACATGTCATAGGTATTCTCACCGTAGATATCGACATCTTCGTGCACACGGCGTCGCCCACCGGCAACAAACTGGCCCCCGTCACGCCCAACCAGATCGGTACCTGCAAACTCGCGCCCCGGATCAAGGTGGTACCCAAAGTAAAGATTATCGGTATCGTTCTTCTGATAGGTTAGCAGCGCTGACCCCGCAGCCCCAAGCGAGCCATCAGAAATCTGACCCTCAAACGCCCACTTTTCGGCAAAGCGATAGCGAACCCCTGCCCCAAGGCGATTGTTCCGCTCAAGCCCGCCTGACTGATCCAGCGTCGCTTGACCAAAGATATACCATGCGAAGTCATCCGATTCCGTAAACGTTGCCCGCAGCGCCGCATCTGTACGGCGCCCGTTTTCGTCAGCGTCCCCTGTAGGCGTGACACGTTCCTGATGCTCAATCCCGAACTCCAGCTTGACGCGGTCGGACATGGCATAGGCAAGCTCTACGCCGCCTTCGCGCTTGAGACGTCCGTCGGCATCCTTGAAGCTGTCGAAATACGCACGGTATGACAGACGCTCTGACGGTTGCACCTCGACCGATACGCCATAAAGTTCTTCGTCCACGCGGGTCTGGTAATCCAGCGTCGAAAAGCCGGCGTCGCGTTTTTCGTAGTAGGCTGCGAAGTTACCGGGCAAGCGAAGCCCGATATCTGCGAAATCCACTTGCCCACGCGCCGACACCGCATCCCCTGTGCCATCCGTCATGCCCGCTGTCGGGTTACTATCAACGGTCAGGCCGCCATCTGCCGAAAAGGTGGAGCCAAATCCCGGCCCTTCCGTTCTGGCCACTTCCAGCTCCAGAAAACTGCGCTCTGACAGTTCCCACAGCAAGTCAACGGACTGCGCGGTCTGGTCTGCAACATCGGTCTGTTCAACAATGCCCGTGTAGCCAAGGCGCAGGTTGTCGTTCAGCCATGCCTCACCCCTGCCCCCGTAGCTATACCCGTCGATATCGCCCGCGACGGGCGTGTATTCGTAATTCGCCACCAGCACGACTTCGAATTCGCCGCCCGGTTCTGTGACAACGGTGCCAGCACCGACCGATCCAGTCAGTGGTTGTGACAGGATAATCGTGCCTTGCAGGTAGTTGATCCCGTAATCGCGCCCCGGCGTCAGGCGGCGGGTCTCAACCACGCGGCCCGTATCGCGGTCGCGCACTTCGATGGTCAGGGTTTCGGACTCAACCGAAATATCCTGCCGTTGCAAGAAGTAGACCGACCCGCCGGTGCCAAGCATACTCTCGCGGCCCGGCAGGCTATCAGGGCTTGCAGCATAAAGTTCAAGCCCAGCGCGTGCCTGACCGCGCGAGGTTGCCTGCGTGCTGCGATACACGGCGTGCGCACCATAAAGCGTACGTTCGTTGCGCAGATAATACCCGCCCTGAACGCTGGCTTTATAGTTACCCCACATGATGTGGTTGCCGTTCCGCTCTGCGCGCAAATAGAACTTGCCGTTGGTCGGCGCGCCCTCTTCATAGGTACTGTCGTCACCATAGGTTGGATAGGCATTCTCGCGCTGAAGGCGCAGAAGCACATGATAGGGGTCTTTTTCGTCCAGATTGCGTAACAGGTTCGAAAGCTCGTCCTCGCCCGTGTCGATGGAGCCTGTGAGCACCCAACCGCTCTGCGTCTTGCCCTTGGCATAGCCCGCGATACGACCATAACTAAAGGTCTTGTCAAACGGCGCACCCGCGGCATCAACGCCACCCTCAAAGCGGCGGCCAAAGGTCAGATCGACAATCGCCGTGTGAAACCACTCTGCGCGCGGAATGTTGATGTCGCGCTCAACATAGGTGTTCTCACCCGCGCCGCTGACCTGCACCGTGACCGCCTGATCGCCAGCAGGCAGAATGCGTTGCAGAACAAACTTGCCAGAGGCATCAGGACGGATCTTTTCACCCAAGGTGCTGACGACAGCACCTTGGCGCACATCCGTGCCGCTGATGGTGACAGCGCCCCCATAAACGGGGATGCGGCGAATGCCTCCTGCGTCTTCGCCCAGCTCTGGCGGGGGGGCATCAAGATCGGTCTGTTCGCCAGCATTTGCCACACGCAACGGCAGCGGCTTGGTTTCATCAAAACGGCCATGAGCGTCATAGACGCGATAAACCATCATCAAACCGTCGCCCTCGGGCACCCGTAGACTGGTTGCGCCATTTGCAGCAATCGGCGCGCTTGCCACCAGACGCGACCGTCCCCGCGCATTCACGTCGATCACCCGGATTTCGCCGCGCGTCACATAAGCCGGATAGTTCATCTGGCTTTGTATCGTCATAACATCGCCCGCACGTGGGGCGCGTTCGTTGGTAATAAGGGCCGTCAACTTTGGCCGCACTTCTAACCCGTCGAACTGCACGCGCAGCTTCGCCCGTTCAAGCACACGGTCCTGACGTGCCTTGCTTGTTGATAGACGTGGATCGCCCGACACCGTCTGGCCGTCTATCGCGATGCTGAAACCGGAGCCTTCTTGGGCCTGGGTACCAATACTGAGGGCCAGCAAGGAAGCACCGGTCAGGACGGCGAGGCGAGGTATGTTCAGATTGACACTCATTATACTACTCTCACTTCGTTTTCGTCACTGATTTGTCGATGAGGAGCTTGTATTTACCCTTGCCCCGCCAACGCTTACGGATCAGCGTCTCCAGGCTGCGCAGCCGTTCGCGACCCATCTGAGGGTTCTCTCCCTTGGCCAGAATATAGGTCAGATGCAGGATCGATGGCGTGGTTGCGATCTGTCCGATGAGCCCGTCGACACCCGCTTGCAAGGCCGGCTTTGGCTCAGCGCTACCAGTCACAAACGCGGTTGCTGTCAGATCAATGTCCACGACCTTGCCCAGACGCGCACCAAAGTTCAGCTTGGCAAACTTACCAGCAGTCAAGCGGATGACGCGCGGATTCTCGGTTGTGACGCTGTAGCCTGTTGGCAGTGTCCGCGTGTCCAGCTTGAGCATAAAGTTACTGCCAATGTTGCGCGGCAAAGCAGCACAAGGCAGCGAGTACCGGCCATAGGCATCGGTGGTGATCAAGATCCCGTCAGGCGTGACAAGACGCACCCCGGGGATGCCCGGCTCTGACCGATCGGGGCGCGCTGGTGCTGGGTCAATCTTGCCGAGTTTCCCGTTTCCAAAAATGTTGTCGTCGATGATCGGTTCGGGCAAGGTGCCTGGCCCGTCCTGATATCCATTCCCATTTCGGTCATCAAACACGGTGCCAATCACGTCAGAGCAATCGAACACATGTTCGGGATCAATGCGCACGGCGGCCTCGGCCTCGTTTGACACCACCCTGCCAAAGCGGTCCTCAAGGAAGCTGCGGTTGGTGCGTTCGCCAAACCCACCGGTGCGCGCAACACGCACCGCAAGGTTCACAACCGTCGTTGCCCCCGCACCAAGATCATTGCGCCATTCCAGACGCCGCCCTGTAGTGACAGGATCAATCGCAACACCGTTCACCCGACCAGAACCGGGCGTATAAAGCAGGCCCGCCGGCAGGATATCCACGATACGCGCATTAGGGATCGGCAGCTCCGTGTTGTTGGTGAAGGTAAGCGTGTAGTTTATCGTTTCGCCAAACACCGCCGTTCTGCGATCCGCGGTCTTGGTGGCAACAACATCGGTCAGCCCGACGCAGGTTCGGATCGGGATATTGTTGTTAATGAGGAAAGGATCGCCCGCTTCGATCGTAAAGCTGGTGTAGAACGGATTGGCCGCCGCAGTGCCATCGGTCAACAAGCCTGTTTCACCCGCAGGCGCCGCCCCGATCACACCTGGGTTCGCAGGGCCAAAGCTGGTGGCATCCGCAGTACCAAGGCTGGTGCGATCCAGCGATGGCAACGTTCCGTCAGGGTAGGTAATGCCCAGCGAATATGTTCCCGGCGCCGTGACAAAGAACTGATAGTTGCCGTCGTTGCCATCGCGTACGATGGTAATCGGTCCGTTGGTTCCCGCGCCGGTCTGCGTGAACCCGCCGCCGGTGACGCTGATCTGACCACCCGTCAGAATGCGGGCATCATCTTCGCAATAGAAGGTGCCTGTTGGGTCATAGTCAAAGCGGTCCGGCACCCCATCGCCATCACGGTCTTCGGTATCTGATTCCAGATAGTCAGGAATGCCATCACCGTCCTGATCGCTGGTCTGCACGATCACCTGTCCTTCAACTGGCACTTCCAGTTGCGCAGAGTTCACGGTGGCAGTGTTGGGCGCGCCGGGTTGACCCGTGGCTGAGGAATAGACCATCACAATCGTGATTGTTCCTGTGCCCTCTGGCGGCAGGCTTGCATCCCCCGCGATCAGCTCGGTTACGGAACTGCCGTTATAGGCAGTATTGCCGCTGCCGCCATCAAAGCCAGCAATCGACACAACCGGCGGATAGGCTTCAGCCAGCAGGATCGCTGGCGCGAGGAAGGCGGCAAGATCATCACGGACCTGAATGCCGGATTGTGTGGCATTGCCCGTATTCGTCACCGAGATCGTAAAGGTTACGCGTTCAACCGTTGGGAACAGCAACTCATTGGTGCCCACGTCTTTGGTGATGTCAAAGCTTGGCAATGCGGCAACGGGCACAACCGTTGGATCATCCAGACCCTCACCATCATCATCCGACACGTCCAGCAAGCTTCCCCCTGACGGGGTTGACGCTGTTGCTGCGACCACGTTGATCACACCGCCGGCATCCATATCTGCCAAAGTCAGAACAACGCTTGTCGTGTACGTGGCAACTTCGCCCGGTGCGAGCGTCCCCTCAGGTGAAGCGGGTGAGCCATCATTGTTGTCAAAGGTGGTCGACAAAGTACGCGGGTTGCTCTGCGAGAAATCAGTCAACGTGTCTGTCAGGCTGAGGCCGTTCAAGGTCACGTTGCCCGTGTTGCGCGCCGTGATGACGAAATCGACCGTCTCACCCGCACGGGCGCCCACGCTTGTTGCCGTCTTGATCACTTCCAATCCAGGCGCTTGGTCGATCAGCAACTCCGTTGGGTCGTCTGTGACATTGCCATCGTTGGGGTTGCCATTGCTTGACAAGTCCGACACCGCAACACCGGATACATCCGCGCCGGTCACAAGTGCCGTATTGGACAGGCCGCCCGCGTCAACATCATCCTGCGTCAAAACATGTGTCACGTGCCAAGTCGCGGTCTGCCCCGGCGACAGAACCGCAGGCACCGTAACAGGCACGACGGTTGCTGGCACCTGTGCCCCATCAAGGCGGGTCATTGTGTCATCCACGACCAGTTCAGAGATGTCCTGATTGCCCGTGTTCAACGCCGCGATCTGGAACACGATCGTCTCGCCCGCTTGTGTGGCGGACGTCACGATTGTTTTCTCGACGCTAAGGGTTGCTTCTACCGCAACGAAGAATGCTGTGACGTCACTTGTCGTGTCACCGTCATTGTCGATGCCGTCGTCAGACAGATCGCGCACGCCGTTGTTTTCCGGATCCAATGCGCTGACGGTGACCTGGTTCAGCAGGCCGCCTGCGTTCAAGTCGCCTTGGCGCAGGGTTCGGGTGGCAGAATAAATCCAGGTTTCATCCACGTCCAGAACGCCATCACCATTGGTGTCGCTGGCCTCTTGCAACGCAAAGGGCGCATCCAGCGTGATCACCGCATTATTGAGGGTGGTCATGCTGTCGATGACCGACACATTGCGCAGACTGACATTGCCGGTATTCTCGACAGCCAAAGTATATGTCACTGGCGCACCAAGTTCTGACGCGGCAGGTGCCACTGTTTTTGTCGCCTCAAGGCTGCCGACACGGTCTGGTCCTGCCGTTTGCACTTGGGTTGTGTCACTGGTGGTCAGGCCACCTGGCGCATCCGCGCTCACTGTTGCAGTATTCTCGATGCTGCCTGCATCCACATCCGCTTGCGTCACCTGCCGTGCCATAGAACAGCTTGTGTTCACATCCTGCGGTGCAAGCGTCGCAATGGTGCAGCTAAAGTCTGGGTCCATCACATCCGTTACGACCAGATTGCTCAGCGTGACATTGCCGGTGTTCTCAACCGCGAACAGATAGGTCAGCGTACTACCCACGCCACCAAACGGTGTGGGTGTCGCCGTCTTGGTCAAAGTGACGGCAGGCGCTGGGTTCGGCAGGTCAAGCACCAGCGTTTCAGCATCCTGCACCGCTTCGCCCTGAGGGTTGATGCCACGGGTGGTCGCCGTATTGCTCAACGTGCCAGCGTCGATATCGTCCTGCGTCACGCGATAAGTGCCCGTGCATTCCAGAACGGCGCCACGTTCCAACTCATCTTGGGCACAGCTAAAGCCTGTCAACATCGGATCACTGATCGACACGCCGCGCAGGGTTTGGTTGCCGATGTTTGTCGCCCGCAAGGTATAGGTCAACAACTGGTCGACACCTGTCACTGGCAGGGTTGCCGCAGACTTTGCCAACGTGATCATCGGCGCAAGATCGGCACTGACTGTCACGCGCGACGGAGGAGACGTCACAGGCGTATCATCCTCGCCAAACACCGTTTGCGCAAACGCTTCGTTGATGACGGTCCCTTGGTCGAGATCTTCCTGCACAACTGCATAGGTGCCGCCGCAGGTTACCGTCTCGCCCGGCGTAAAGTCGGGGTCACTCAAGGATGAAACGAAACAGGTCACCTCCCCAAACAGGGTGTCTGACACTGTTACATTAGATACAAAAGCCCGAGTGCCGGTGTTGGTCACCTCAAAGCGATAGTCCAGCGTGTCACCCACCTCGGCGAAGCTCGCCCCTTCCGCCACAGTCTTAACGATGTTCAAGGCTGGCACGCCTTTCTCGGGGATCGTCTCGGATGTCAGCGGTGAAGTCGTGGTGCCATCGCTTGCACTGGCAAGGTTCGTCACACTGCCTAGATCTACGTCCGTTGCTGTGACTATGTATTCCGCACGGCAAACGTAGGTGCCACCGGGGGCAAGGCCGTCTTCGGGGAAAGCGTCACAGGTGATGGCGCTGGCCGGTATCAAGTTGTCGCTGACCGTGATCGGAGCCGTAATCGTCAAGTTGCCCGTATTGGTCGTCGTGTAGGTATAGCCCACTACGGCGTCAGTGACGAAGTCCTCTGCCGCAAGGTCGTCTGCAACTTTGTCCAATGACAAGGCCGGGCTTTGTTGGGCAAGGATGCTTGCCGTCGCGGGTTCAGAGCTCACACCGTCGGTGCTGGCCGTCGCCGTATTATCAATGCGGCCTGCATCAATGTCTTCCTGTGTGACGGCATAGGTCCCGCTACAGGTCAGCATGTCCATCGGTGCCAGCCCGCCTGTCGGTACTTCAGGGCACGTGATGTCACCCCCGGCATCTGTGATCCTTGCATCCGCGATGCTGATCGGTCCTGCAAGTGTCACGTTGCCGCTGTTGGTCACATCAAACTGATAGGTCAGGACCTGGCCAACACCGTCAAAACTGGCGAGTGTCGCATCCTCAAGGCGCTTGACCAGTGTCACTGCCGGCGCGGGTGGTACAATCAAAACGGTTGGATCGCCTTGGGTGTTGCCGTCCGCATCATCCGCATCATCCGTGATGTCGGTAAGGGCAGAGCCGACTGGCGGTGTGCCAATCACACGCGCCGAGTTCGAGATCCCGCCCGCGTCAATATCCGCTTGCACCAGCGTGTAGAATGCCCGGTAGGTCGCGACTTCGCCCGGCATCAGCGTCCCCACCGAAGACCCCTCGGTTGCGCCAACAAAGGTCGGGGCCGTCGACAGGGTCAGCGGCGTGGCCGCATCGTCAGAACGGGTCAGCGTGTCGCGATCAACGCCAACATCGGTCAACGTGACATTGCCGGTGTTGCGGATCAGGATTTCAAAGCCAATGGTGCTACCGACCACTGGCTCACCCGATACGATGGTTTTCTCACCCTCGATGCCTGGCATGCTCACGATCGGCGTCACTGTCGGGTTGTCAGCGCCGTTGCCGTCAATCCCGTCATCCGAAGCGTCCAGAACCAGCGCGTTGTCAGGCGCAATTCCGCGTGCCGTGACTTGGTTGCTGATACCACCTGCGTCAATGTCCGCCTGCGATAGCGCGTACTCAGCGCGGTAGGTCCAGACTTCGCCTACTTCCATCGCGCCGATTTCACCGGCGTCACCGGCTATGAACTCGGGAAGTGGCGCAGGCGACACCGTGCTGCCATCCAAGCGACGCAATGTGTCGATCAGGTTAATGTTGCGAAGTGTCTGGTTCCCACTGTTGGTGACAGTGATGCTGTAGATCAGCAGATCATCCGCCATCGGCGGCTGCGACAAGCCGCCGTCGTCAACGGTTTTGAGCACAGTCAATTGCGGCGCATTGTCTTCCGGCGCAATCTCCAGTGTATCCGTTAAGCTGGGGGTGCCGCCATCAGGGCTGGTAGCTGTCACTGTGGCCGTATTGGCCAGCACCGCCTGTGCGTCAACATCCGCCTGTGTCACTTCATACGTCGCCGTAAACGTCGCGACATCACCCGGGGCAAGGCTGCTCCATATGCCGTTTGCGGCGACGTCGTCTCTGCTGTCATCGCTTGGCGCGGCATCCAGCAACAACGTATCGCCTGCAACCGCCAGCGCAGTTGTTCCCGCTGCGGAGGTGTGCATGTCACTGACCGTCACCGCACCCAGCGTGAGGTTGCCGGTATTGGTGACCGTATAGGTGTAGGTAATGACCTCACCCGCGCCGACATCCCCTGCCCGGTCCGCGGACTTTGCAATCAAGACCTGAGGATTGGCAATTGCAGGAATGCTAAGGGTCGCAGTCTCCGGTCCCGGTGTTGCCGGCAAGGGCGCCTCATCAGAAAACGCGCGCGCAATATTGGTGATGTCGCCCGCATTCATGTCTGTCTGCGTCACCGTATAAGGTGCCGCGCAGGTCAGGCTTGCACCCGGCACAAGACCCAAGGCCGGAACCGGGGCGCAGGTAACATTGGCGATCCGGTCGTCCGTGATCTGAGGCTGCGCGCTTAGCGTGATGTTGCCGCTGTTTGTAACCAGATAGCTATAGGAGATGACTTGACCGGCTGCCGTGACCTGCGCCACATCCGCTGTCTTCAGCACGGCGAATGCTGGCATATGATCGGGACCGCGCACAAACACCTCACCCTCACCGGTGACAACGGGAGCATCAGGGGTTGCCGCAATCGCTGTAGCGTTACCGACATTGATGAAACCACCAAACGGATCCGCCCCGCCATTGACCGCGTTCATGTCATCTTGGGTTGTCACATAAGACAACAAGCAACTGCCGTTATCCTGGCCTGGCGTTAACGTGCCAATCTCACAGGAAGCCGGCGTTGTAGCGCGGGCGTCAGACAGGGTCACGTCGTTCAATGTGATGTTGCCCGTATTGCGCGCAGTCAAACGGAACTGGATCACCTGACCTGCCGCTGTGAACGCGGGCTGTCCAGCCGCTGGCGTCGGCACAAGCGCTTTGACAACTTCCAGCAAAGGCGCAGGAGCCGCGAGAACAGCGGGAACTGCCGCTGAGTCCGTCAATGTTGCCCCTTGCGGCGTTTGTCCCGTGACGGTGGCCGTATTGATCAGCTCTTGTGCGTCAATATCCCCTTGCATCACTCGGTAACTGCCCTGGCAAACCAAAGCCTGGCCCGGGGCCAAAATCACATTCGCAGGGGCTGGCAAGCTGTCGACGGTACAGGTCAATTGCGGCAACATCGGATCCGCAATCGCGACACCGCTTAGGGTTTGATTGCCCGTATTCCGTGCGGTCATCTGATACGTGATCAGCGCGCCCTCAGCTGCCGCACCTTGCGGGTCAATGATCTCTTTCGTCAGTGCCAGCAAGGGCGCTGCATCCGCGTTTACGGTTTTTGTAGCAACAGGGGAGATTACGGAGATCTCATTTGGTGTCCCAGGCGCAAAGACAGTCTGTGCGGTCGCCTCATTGGTGACAAAACCCGCATCCAGATCATCTTGGGTGATCAGATAGATCGCTTCGCAGATGGCAAAAGCCCCTACCCCGAAACTCCCGTCATCAGAGGCATCGTGGCAAACAATTGGGTCCGGAATGCGATTGTCCAAGACCAGAATATCTTCGGTCAGGCCCGTGTCGGAATTGTTGTCCACACGGTAGGTATAGGTGATCGGATCACCCACTGCGGCAAAGGTGATGTCACTTGGCACGCTGTCTTTTGCGATGCTCAATGACGGCGGAGAACCGACGGGATAGACTGCACTGTCGCTTGGTGACATGACAATTACGCCGTCAATTGTGCCGCTGGCATTGGCCGTGTTGTTGGTTGCCCCCAACTGCAGGTCACCCGCCTGCAGCGTGTAGCTACCAGAACATGTTACATCTGCGTCCGGGGTCAACTTGCCGTTGGGCACGGCCGGACAGCTGGCATCCACCGCAATTGAATCGTTGATTATGATGGGCCCGTCGATGGTCACATTGCCCGTGTTGGTCACGACAAATTCGTATTGCAGCACAGTGCCGATGTCGAAGGTATCCGGCGTCGCGCTGAGCAACGTCTTGGTCATACCAAGTGATTGGGTCTGGATCGCAGGAACTGTAGCTGTCGCTGGGTCCGAGATGACAGGTGCGTCATCAAAAACAGCCATTGCGGTCGCTTCGTTGGTTACAAATCCCCGGTCGAGGTCTTCTTGCTCTGCGGTCCAAGTCTGCGTGCAGCTGACCATCCCCAATGGGGCAATCGGCCCTGCTGCACAGGCAAGGCCGGCTCCAATTTGATCGTCGTCAATCGTGATAGGCCCAGCCAGCGTTACGTTGCCTGTATTCGTCACAGTAAAGGTGTAGGTGATCTGGTCCCCCACAGCGGCAAAACTTCCCGCCGAAGATGTGGCGATGCCCTTGGATATCAACAGCGACGGGGTTTGCGTGGCAAGCGTTGTGACGCTTGACGGCTCGGTGGTGAGCGTCGCTGTCACGGGGTCACCCGGTGTTGCGGGAACAAGTGGCTGAGTGATGGTGGCGGTTGCTGTATTCACCAGTTGGCCTGCGTCCAGCTCAGCCTGCCCGATGCGGTAACTGCCTGTACAGGTTGCACTGGCACCCACGGCCAACGGCGGTGCTGGACATGTCACTCCCCCCAAGCCTTGGGCGTCGATCACCGGATCACTGATCGTAATGGCCGCCGTCAGAGTGATATTGCCGGTGTTGGTCACCACAAAATCAAACGGTATGACCTGGTTTAGCGCCTCAAATGGCACCGGTGCATTGGCGCCCAGACTTTTGACCATCGTAAAGGCCGGCGCACCACTGACATTGACGCCTGTTGGGTCACTGGCACTTGGATCGCCCAGTTCATCGCCATCGTCAGATGTATCATTCACTGGCGCCCCACTTGGGGCCGTTGTTTCGACCAAGGCTGAGTTACTCACGCCGCCTGCGTCAATGTCCTCTTGGGTAAGGGCGTGGGTCGCGGTGTAGGTCCATGTCTCGCCCACATCAATCACGTCCGCCGTGCCGCCATCGCCTGCGGGCAGGCCGGTGTTAAGTGCCAGAACCGTGCCATCGCGCCGGGTGAACGTATCGATCAGCGTGACCGAAGAAAGCGAGACGTTCCCGGTATTCGCGGCCGTAATGGTAAAGGTGATCTGGTCGCCCACTTGCACGGGCGATTGCAGCGCGGTTGTGTTGGCGGTCTTGACAACTTCCAACGCAGGCGTTGCCGGAATTGGCGTCACGGTGGGATCATCCGCGTCTTCCCCCGGTGTGTCATCGTCAGAGGCATCCGATACGGTGCCACCTGCGGCCAGATCACCCGCAACTAGCGCCGCGTTGCTAATGCTGCCGGCGTCGATATCTTGCTGGGTCAAGGCATAGGTTGCGGTATAGATCATCGGCACAGCGCCAACCGGAAGATCAGGCGCGGCTGTTCCACCCAAGGCAGCCCCACCCGATTGCAAGGCTGGAACCGGCGCGGTGCCTGTGCCGGTAAATGTCGTCTCACTCAATACCGGATCAAGGATTGTGACATTGCCCAGGTTACTAACCGTATAAGTGTAGGTTACGATATCACCGAGGGTTGCGATCCCGTCCGCACCAAGGTCAAGCGCTGAGGTTTTCACCAAACCAACCGCAGGGTTGGTAGGCAAGGTCGTCACCGTTGGATCGTCGTCCGTCGGATTGTCGATGGTATCGTCAGAGACATCATTGACCACATTGTTTTCTGGATCGGTGGCAGAGCCTGTCACGGTGTTTGAGACACCTCCGGCGTCAATCACCGGCTGCGTCAGCGCGAACTCAGCCAGGTAGAGCCAGGTTTCGCCAACATCCAACCGACCATCATCATCCTGATCGCCTTCGTCATAGGTTGGCCCTGATGTTAGGTCCAACGGGTCGCCATTGGCGTCACTGAGCTGATCAACTACGCTTGGCGCAGTCAGCGTCACATTGCCCGTATTCACCAAGGTGATCGTGTAGAAAATCCTGTCGCCAACCTGAACGGGACTGCTCAGCTGTGGGCTGGCCGTCTTGACGGTCTGAACCAATGGCACGCGGACGATCGGCGTCGTTGTGGGCGCGTCCGCATCAAGATCAGCGGGATCGGAGAGATCGGATATCGGGTTCCCAAACGGATCGTTCGCACGTGCCGTGGCTTGGTTGTCCACCTGACCTGCGTCAATGTCCTCTTGGGTTAACACATAGTCCGCGGTGAAGGTTACCGGAGCGCCGCCGACTGGCAAATCCATCACCTCGGCATTGCCACCCAGTTCCGCGCCACCGCTGGCATAAGCAGGTACCGGCGTGGTGCCTGTCCCGCCAAAGGTCGTCTCGGTTATTGCGACGTCATACAGCGTCTGGTTGCCCGTGTTGCTGACCACGTAAGTATAGGTGATCGTGTCGCCTGCATCCGCCCGTCCATCACTGCCCAGGTTCACTACACCTGTCTTCAGAACATCCAGATCAGGGTCGGTATCGAACGTGGCAATGGTGGGATCATTGGCCGGATCTGTATCACTATCCTCGCCGTCTGTGGCACCGGCGTCATCATCCGACACGTCAAAAACGTCATTGCCATCGGGATCCTTGGCAACCGCCCGAACCGAGTTTGAAACCCCGCCCGCGTCAATCGCTTGTTGATCGAGTACGAAACTTGCGGTGTATTCCCACGTCTCGTCAACATCCAACCTGCCGTCATTGTCCGTGTCACTGGCTGCAACCAGCGTTGGCCCATCGGTCAACACCAAAGGCTCTCCATTGGTATCCAGCAAGGTATCGGTCAATACAGGCGCACCGAGCGTCTGGTTGCCTGTGTTCTCGACCGTGATGACAAAGTTGATGACATCGCCCACCACGGTCGGCGTAGACAATTCAGTTACGCCAACGCGCTTTTCAACGGTCATCTGGCCGGCCCGCGCAAGGGGTGTTTCGGTCGGGTCTTGTTCCCCGTCAGCGGCGCTATCATCGTCGGATACATCACTTGTAGGGACACCCGCCGCACTTGTGCCTGTCGCGATCGCCTGGTTGCTGACACTGCCCGCATCCAGATCCTCCTGCGTCAAGGCATAGGTCGCGGTAAAGGTGATGGCCCCTGCCCCTGTGGGCAGATCCATCACAGCCGCATCACCGCCCAGATTGGTGCCACCTGTGGCGTAGGTCGGCACAGGCGTGATGCCGTTGCCGCCAAAGGCTGTCTCAGTCACGGCAACATCCAGCACGTCCAACAGACCGGTGTTGGTGATCGTGTACGTGTAGGTGATGGTATCATCCACATCCAACACGCCGTCGCCGCCGTCATCGGTCACGGAGGTTTTGATGACCGCAATCTTCGGCGTGCCGTTAAGGATGATACCCCCCGTCTCGGCATCTCCCGTCACAGGTACGCCTTGCGGATCATCCGCTGTCACAACCACCGCATTGTTGATCCCGCCTGCATCAATCGCGGGCTGCGTCACATCAAAGCGCGCGGTGTAGATCCATGTCTCCCCCACATCGAGCAGATCGTTGTTGTTGGTGTCACCATCGCCTGCCGGGTCACGCACAGGCTGCGCGGTCAGGGTCAGGCTGGCTGCATCAATGTCAGTCAGCGTGTCGGTCAACACGGGCGGATCAAGGGTCTGGTTGCCCGTGTTCTCCACCTCAATTCGGAAGGGGATTTGCTGGCCCACAACGGCAGGCGTTGTGATGTTGCTGGTGTCCGCAGTCTTGCGCACCGCGATGCTGGGGTCTTTGGTCACAGTGGTGACAGAAGCATCCGCCTGATCCGTCACAGGGTCGGTTCCCGTGGGTTCATTGGCCCGAACGATTGCAATGTTGGTCAGGGGTATTTGCCCGTCAATATCGGCCTGCGTCACCTCGTAGCTAGCGGTAAACCGCACCGCGTCGCCAGGGGCAAGCGTGCTCCAGATACCACCGGCTGCACTGTCCGTCGACGTGCCCGTTTCGTTAATATCCGTGATCAACGTATCGCCCGCAATCGTCAGCGCGGCGGTGCCACTGGCCGAGGTGTGCTGATCCTCCATCGCCACATCTGTCAGCGTGACATTGCCTGTGTTTGTGACGTCATAGGTATAGGTAACGATCTGCCCTTCTACGACACCGCTTGCGGGCGACGGCGTCTTGGTCAGATTTAGACCTGGCTCATGCTCTGGTCCCTGAACAAAAACATCATCGCTGCGGGAAATCGGATCAAGATCGGTGTTAACAGGCGTCGCAGTGACATTGGCCGTGTTGATAAATCCGCCAAAAATCGTGCCACCAACATCATTGGTTGCATCTATGTCTTCCTGCGTGACGGTATAGACAAACGCGCAAGTTGAATCCGTGTCGCCGGGCGCAATTGGCCCCACAGTACAGCTGGTCGGCGCAACCAAACGGTCATCGGTAATTGTCGCCGTATCCAAGGTGATATTGCCCGTGTTCGTCACCGAAATGATGAACGTCACTTCCTGCCCGAAAGAGGTAAAATCGGTTTCCGATCCGGGGATCTGCTGGGTCTCTTTCAGGACAACCATATCAACGGTGGGGTCTTCGATGACCACAGTGTGTTCGGCGTCGTCCTCAACCGTGGCGCCCTGCGGATCGGTCGCTGTGGTGGTCGCGGTGTTGACCAAAGTCTGCGCATCCACATCCGTTTGTTGAACGGTATAGGTCCCTTGGCAGATCAGCGCCTCACCAGGAAGCAGGGTCACGTTTGCAGGGGCTGTAGCACCGCCAACGGTACAGGTCAGCGTCGCTACCAAGGGGTCCGTCAGCGTGACCCCAAACAGGGTCTGATTTCCCTCGTTGGTCGCTGTCATCTCATAGGTCAGCACGTCGTCAAGCCCGGCCCCGTCCGGAATAGGCGTAATCATCTGCTTGGCTAAAGTCAGCAACGGCATCTCGGCGATTGTGATCGTCTCATCCGCATTGGGGGATACGACATTTGTGGGGTTGTTTGCATCCGGGGCAAACACCGTCTGCGCAGTGGCGTTGTTGGTGACAAAACCACGGTCAAGATCGTCTTGCGTCAGCGTGTAGGGGAATTCGCAGACAACTGTGCTGGCGGGCAGCGGGTTGTCAGGGTCGGGGCTGCTGGGCAGTTCCACACCGCTGGCCTTACACACCAGCGGGCCCGCAATGGTATCGTCGACAATAGTAATTTCGCCAATCAGACCGACTTTACCGGTGTTGGTCACGCTATAGCGATAGGTCACCACATCTGTTGTACTGTCATAGGCCGCGGTGCCATCGGGTTGGCTTGTACTGGAAGGCAACGCCACTTTCACAAGGCTAAGCGCGGGGCTCGCATCCACGGGAAAGATCGCGTCGTCACTGGGCGAAGTCACCGGCTGGCCATCAAACTGGCCGGTTGCTGTTACCACATTCGTTGCCGCGCCCAGATCAAGATCGTTCTGCGTGATGTTGTGAATAGCGGTACAGTTCAGAGATTGCGTCGGCAGCAGTTCATTGTTGACCAATGCATCACAGGTAAAACCGTCAGGGAACGGTATAAGGCTGTCGTTAAACGTAATCGGGCCGTCGATTGTCACGTTGCCATCGTTGGTCGCAACGATCGTATAGTTCAGCTGCTGGTTCAGGTTAAACAGTGCATCGGCCGGCCCGGTAAAGGTTTTTTCAACAGCAAGTGAAGCATTCTGAACCGCATTGATTGTCACGCTGTCGGGGCCAGACGTCACAGGCAGTGTGGTGCCGTCATTATCGACAAAGGTTGTCGCGGCCGTCGCGATGTTGGTGACAGATCCGTCATCAAGCGCGCCTTGATCGGCCATGTAGACCTGCTCACAGGTGACACTGCCACCCGGGATAATCGGCGGTGTGCCACAGCTCAGCGTTCCGGGGATTTTATCATCCGTGATC
>CALAIJ010000194.1 GCA_937923365.1 uncultured Sulfitobacter sp. | reverse complement strand
GATCCGCTGTCGCTTTCGGCCAGTGCAGGGCGGGCCTGAGGCCCACCTTACCGCCTCAGCGAGGTGCCGCCGCGCGGCGCAACCGGTCGTTAATCGCGATGCCCAGCCCTTTCATCGGGATCGGTGCCACTGCAATCGGGCGGTTTTCAGCGTCCAACTGGTGCAGATGCGCAAAAAGGTTCGCGGCGGCCTCCCTCAGATCGCCTGCGCTTGAGAGGTTCAGATCGCAAGGGCCCGGACCAAAGCCCAGATAGAGCGTGTCTGGTGCGGGTCTGGTCACATTCAGCGTGATCGGCGCGCGCGGCGCATACTGCGATACCATCTGCCCGGGTGCGTTGATCGCGCTGTCCGTCGGGGGGACCAGCGGGCGGCCAAGGGCGGCCTCGATCGCCTCGGCAGGGATACCGCCTGCGCGCAGCAACACCGGATCAGGTCCGGCAAGCCCGATGATCGTGCTTTCCAGGCCGACAGGACAGGGGCCACCGTCCAGCACCGCGGCGATCCGGCCTTCCAGCCCTGCGCTCACGTGGTCGGCGCGGGTCGGACTAATCCGGCCCGACGGGTTGGCCGACGGGGCAGCGACGGGGCCACCAAAGGTGGCGAGGAGACGCCGCGCGCTGGCATGATCCGGCACCCGTAGCCCAACAGTTTGCAAACCGGCCGTGACCAGCGACGACAGCCCGTGCCCGTCCTTCAACGGTAGCACAAGCGTCAACGCACCGGGCCAGAAAGCACCGGCCAGCGCCTCGGCAGCGTCGGTCCATTGGACGAATGTTTGCGCCTGTGCGGCCTCAGCCAGATGCACGATCAGCGGGTTGAATGCAGGGCGACCCTTGGCCGCATAAATGCCCGCTACAGCCGTGCCGTTGCGCGCATCCGCACCAAGGCCATAGACCGTTTCGGTTGGGAAAGCGACCTGCGCGCCTGCGGTCAAAAGCTCTGCAGCCCGCGCGAAACCTGCATCATCAGGGGCCAGAATTTCGGTTTGCCGGTCCAAAAGACCCCCCTTGTGACGCCGCGTTTCGGGTTGCGGGTGCAGCGCCTACGTTTCATGTATATTAGGCTTTCATTGCCTTTATCAGGGCCAAGCGGTCTTTGCCAAGACTGCGCCCGCCTAAACGGAGATGCCACATGCCTTACCGTGCCGCTGTAGAGGAATTTGCCTTCCTCTTTGATCATGTCGTCGATTTTGCGGCAGTTCAGGCCACCGAGCTGTTTGGCGAGGCGACTGATGACGTGACCCGCGCCATTCTTGGCGAGGCAGGCAAGCTGTGTGACGAAGTCATCGCTCCTCTGCAAAGGCCGGGGGATTTGCACCCGGCGGTGGTGGAAAACGGTGTGGTACGCACGCCTCCGGGATACGCCGACGGCTACACCGCGATCGCCGAAGGCGGCTGGATCGGGATGGCTGCTGATCCCGCGCACGGCGGAATGGGGTTGCCCATGACACTGACCTCTGCGGTGAACGAGATGATGTCGGGCGCCTGCCTGTCGTTGCAGGTCTGCCCGTTGATGAGCCAAGGGCAGATCGAAGCGCTCTCCCACCACGCCAGTGACGCCATCAAGGCGCTCTATCTGCCCAAGCTGATCAGCGGCGAATGGACCGGCACGATGAACCTGACGGAGCCGCAGGCGGGCTCTGACGTCGGTGCGCTGACCTCCAAGGCAGAGGATAACGGCAACGGTACCTACAGTATTTCTGGCCAGAAGATTTACATCTCGTGGGGCGACAATGACTTTGCGCAGAATGTCTGCCATCTGGTTCTGGCGCGACTGCCGGGTGCGCCGTCCGGTACCAAGGGCATCAGCCTGTTTCTGGTGCCCAAATTTCTGCCTGATGAGGACGGCGCGCTTGGTGCGCGCAACAGTCTGAGTGTTGTCAGCCTTGAGCACAAGATGGGCCTGCACGGCTCGCCCACCGCCGTGATGCAGTATGACGGTGCGACGGGCTGGCTGATCGGCCCCGAAGGCGGCGGTATGGCCGCCATGTTCACCATGATGAACAACGCGCGTCTGGGTGTTGGCGGGCAGGGCATTGGTGTCGCCGAAGGGGCTTACCAGCACGCGCTGGCCCATGCGCTGGAGCGCAAGCAAGGGCGCGCAGGTGGCACCGGCACCATTGTCGAGCACGCGGATGTGCGCCGGATGCTCATGACGATGAAGGCCGATATCTTTGCCGCACGGGCCATCGCACTGTCCTGCGCGCATGCCATCGACATGGGCGCTGCCACAGGCGAGGGCGACTGGAAAGCGCGCGCTGCCTTGTTGACGCCCATCGCCAAAGCCTTTGGCACTGATACAGGCATCGCCATCGCGGAAATGGGGGTTCAGGTTCACGGCGGCATGGGCGTCATTGAAGAAACCGGCGCTGCGCAATTCAGCCGTGACGTGCGTGTCACAGCCATTTACGAAGGCACCAACGGCATTCAGGCCATGGACCTTGTCGCCCGCAAGATGATGGACGGCGGGGAGGCAGCCTTGCGCCTGCTGGACGAGGTCGAAGCCGCCGCAGAGGCCGCCCGAGAGCCTTTCCCGCAAATGGCGGATGCGGTCTGGCAGGCGTCAGAAAGCCTGCGGGAGGCCACCGAATGGTTGACCGCCCAGGACGACCTTAACGACCGTTTCGCCGGCGCCGTGCCCTATCTGCGCGCTTTTGCGCGGGTGCTGGGCGGGCATCTGCACCTCAAGGCCGCGCTTGCTGACAAAGGTGGCGCGCGCGAAAAACTGGCACGTTTTTATATGCAACGGTTGCTGCCCGAACACGCAGGCCTTCTGGCACATGCTCAAGCGGGCGATGACGCGCTCTTTGCCATGTCGGTAGAAGAGTTGGTGGCCTGATGGCAGATACAGCACCCGTGGGGCTTCGCTACCCGTGGGAGACACCGCCCGCACATGGAACCGAGGCCATCGAAGTGGCCCCCGGGGTACTTTGGCTGCGCTTGCCATTGCCGATGAAGCTGGATCACGTCAACGTCTATGCGCTGGACGAAGGCGATAGCTGGACAGTGATCGACACCGGTTTTGCCTCCAAAAAGTCCAAGGCGATCTGGGCCGAGGCGCTGGCCGGGCCGCTTGGGGGAAAGCCCGTGTCGCGCGTCGTGGTCACGCATCACCACCCCGATCACGTTGGATTGGCAGGGTGGTTCCAGTCCGAGCATGGGTCCGAACTGGTCACCACACGCACCGCTTGGTTGATGGCGCGGATGCTGACGCTGGACGAACAATCCGTGCTGCCGCAAGAAACAGTCACTTTTTACCGTCAGTCGGGAATGGACCCCGATGTGCTGGCCAAACGGCAGTCGGATCGCCCGTTCAACTTTGCTGATGTCGTGGCGCCCATGCCACTGGGCTACACGCGCATCAAACAGGGCGATACCATTTTGATGGGGGGACGACGTTGGGACGTGCACATGGGCAAAGGCCACGCGCCCGAGCACGCCACCTTCTGGAGCCGTGACGACAATCTGGTCATCGCGGGCGATCAGATTTTGCCCTCTATCAGCCCCAATGTCGGTGTCTATGCCACAGAACCGATGGCGGACCCCATTGGTGACTGGCTGGAGGCTTGCGAACGGCTTGCCCCGCTGGCGCGCGCCGATCATCTGGTGCTGGGCGGGCATAAACTGCCCTTTACCGGTCTGCCCAAACGGATGGAGCAGTTGATCGATAACCACCACGGCGCGCTCAAACGGCTGGTTGCGTACATTGATACGCCCAAATCTGCTGCCGAATGCTTCCAGCCTCTGTTCAAAAGAACGATAGGTGAGGGGGAATACGGGCTGGCGCTGGTTGAAGCGGTCGCGCATTTGAGCCACCTTTACCAGACCGGCCTTGCCACGCGGACATTGCGCGAAGATGGGGCCTTTGTGTACCAGCGACAGGAGTAACCCCCGTGGACAGCAAGATCAAAACCGCAGCCGAGGCTGCTGAGGCCGATATCCTACCACGGCTTTACGAAGCGCACCGCAACCCCAATGCCGCCAAGACCGGTGATCAGGAGGTGCCTGCCGCCATGACCGCCAAGCCGGTCTCGCAGAAATCTCCTGCGCAATGGGCTTATGAGCGGGTCGTGCTCTATCTCAAGAAATTTGAGGAGCAGTTGGACAACGATCACGAGGTCGCCATGGGCTTTACCGGTGCTGACGCAGGTGTCTTACGGATCGAAGGGATGGGGTATTTTGACCCGGATATCCTGACGTTCTACGGTACGGACCCTGCGGGGGGTCAGACGCAACTTGTCCAGCATGTCAGCCAGTTGAACGTCATTTTGCGCGCCCTTCCAAAGGAGGTCGAAAACGCAGAGCCCAACCGCATCGGTTTTCGCCTTGTCGAAGATCTTGAGGCTGAGCACGCAGGCAAAACCGAAGAATAAGATGGGCATGATGCCGGTGTCGTCTCTAGCAGGTGCCATGTTCGGGCAAGTGTTGTTGCACCTGTTCAACACAGGCGGCAATTGAGGTCGCAGCGGGCCATTTCCTACACAATCGTGTACGCTCTTCCTTTGACTCCCGCGCGGGTTCATGGAATGAGAGATCGCAACACGATATTACAAGATAAGGACCACATAAAATGGCCGACCACGAACATGGCTCCATGGACTTCAAAGATCAGCAAAAGACCTTTGACGGTTTCATGTCATTTGTCAGCAAATCCGTTATCATCATTCTGGTTCTGCTGGTCTTGATGCTCCTTTTCATCCGCTAAGGCGGATCAGCATCCCCTCAACCGGAGGTTCCCTGCCTGTGAAACGTATTCTGTTTGGTCTGGCGCTTGCCAGTCTCTTGGCCGCTTGTGCAAATGACATGGGCGTCGACGCCACACCCGAACGGGTGGCCGCAGCAGTCTACCGCGAGGGTGGACCCAAAAGCCTGACCGTCATCACAATGGTCAACAACCGTACGGGCAGTGGCGGGCACACCGCGCTGATGGTCAAAGGTTCGCAGACCGTTATCTTTGACCCCGCAGGATCATTCCGCGACGAACGCATCGTTGAACGTGGCGATGTCATCTATGGCGTCACGCCCAAGTGGCTGAGCGCCTATAAATCCGCCCATGCGCGCAGCACGTATCACGTTGTCAGTCAGGAAATCCCTGTCACTGCCGCACAGGCAGAGCAGGCCTTGCGTCTGGTTCTGTCCAACGGTGCTGTTCCCGGTGCCTATTGCGCCAACTCCACCACGCGGCTCCTGCAGCAGGTAGACGGCTTTCAGAACATCAAAACCACTTTCTACCCTGTCAAGTTTATGGAGCAGGTCGCGACCCTGCCCGGCGTCAAGACGACCAAGCTCTATGAAAACGACAACGGCGACCGTGTTGACGTGAATGGGGCTGTGACAGCCGCCAAATCACAGTAGATACAGCAATCCGTAAAGGGTGCTGGCCCCTGCGAAAAGCGCGGGCAGCATCGATTTGGTGATCAAGGCCACCGTAAAAGTTACCACTGCCGCGGCCAGACGCGCAGGATCCGGTGCGCCGCCTGTTGCCGCGGGCCAAAGCACCTGCGGGGCCACCAGCGCAGGCAGGATCGCCACTGCCGTATAGCGCAAATGCCGCAACAACCATGCGGGCATCCTGCGGTTGCCCACCAGCCCCGTAAAGACAAAGCGCAACAGAAAGCTGCCCAGCCCGATCGCGATGATGATGGTCCAAAGGGCGGTCTTGTCCGTCATGGTGCAGGGCCCTGGCCCGTGCGGCGCAACTCTACCCAAGCGCCCGCTATCATGCCCGCCATGCCAGCGATGATCAGCCCCAGTGAATAGGGCACGCCCACGCAGAGCAGGCTGACACCCACCGCAACCAAGGCCGCCACCAAATGCGCCAGTGTGCGGAACATAGGTGCGATCATTGCCAGAAACGCCAGTGGCAGGGCGAAATCCAGCGCCCAGCTTTCGGGCACAGAGGTGCCCAACAAAGCGCCGACCAGCGTGAACGCGTACCAAAGCGGTGCGATGACCGTCACGGTGCCAAAGAAATACCCCATGCGCTGCGGGATCGTCATCTGCGGTTGCCGTTCGTATTCTGCCACGGCCACCAGATAGCTTTGGTCCACTGTGAAATACGCCGCAATGGCACGTTGCCAAAAGGGTGCCGCGCCGATCCACGGCGTGAGGGAGGCCGAATACATCGCCATCCGCAGGTTCACCGCCAAGGCCGAGATAATGATGACCAGCGTCGGCGCGTTCTCTGTCATCAATTGCAATGCCGTGAACTGTGCAGCCCCCGCGATCACCACAAGCGAAAATGTCAGCGCTTCGAAAACGCTCAGACCCGCTTCGGTTGCCAGCAGGCCAAAGAGCATCGCAAAGGGCACCACCACCAGAACAAAGGGCGTTGAGTCGAGAAAGCCCTTTTTGAAGGCGGATTTGGGTGTGGTGATGGCCATGCGATGCCCTTAGATTACCTCTCAACGCTTAGCGCCACCTTGAGGGGGATACAATTGGCCCGTGACACCGATCTTGCCGACTATCTGATCGCGCCCGACCCGTCCTCGGTGCGGCTGACGCGCGCCGTTGCGGGTGTCGATCACAATGGCGATGAGACCACGATCCGCGTGGTCGAAGAGCGCCCCCTGACGATTTTCCTCAACAGTCAGGAAATCGTCACGGCGATGACCATCGGTGACTACCCCGCCTATCTGGCGCTGGGGTTCCTGCGCAATCAGGGCATGTTGCGCGACGATGAGGACATCACAGGCGTCGATTATGACGAAGAGCTTGAGACGGTGATCGTGCGCACCGCCCGTGCTACGGACTACGAAGACAAAATGCGCCGCAAGACCCGCACAAGCGGTTGTGCTGTCGGCACCGTCTTTGGCGACATGATGGAGGGGCTGGAAGGTGTCACTTTGCCCGCCAGTCCCGTGCGTACCTCGTGGCTTTATGCGCTTTCGGCGCGGATCAACCGCACGCCCAGCCTTTATCTTGAAGCAGGGGCCATTCACGGCACGGTGCTATGCCGCCAAGACAAACCACTGGTCTATATGGAGGACGTGGGCCGCCACAACGCCGTGGACAAGATCGCAGGCTGGATGCTGTCCGAACATGCGACCCCCGCAGACAAGATATTGTACACCACAGGCAGGTTGACCTCCGAGATGGTGATCAAGACGGCGATGATGGGCATCCCCGTGCTGGCCTCGCGGTCCGGCTTTACAGCCTGGGGGGTAGAAATCGCGCAGCAAGTGGGCCTGACGCTGATTGGCCGGATGCGCGGCCAGCGGTTTGTCTGCCTCAGCGGCGAGGACCGTCTGATCCGTGATGCGGACCCCGCAAAAGTCGCGGACGAGCCGCGCAAGCAAGGCCGAAAGGGCGCGTCATGAGCCAAGCCTACACGCTGCACTACGTGGTCTCGGACGCATTGACCAAACGCGCCATGGTTAGCTGGTCGCGGCCTGCACAGAACCGACGCCAGCTGTGGCTGTTCTTTGCGGCCTGCGTGGCGGTCGGGGCCTTGATCGGGCTGTCGATCGGCTGGCTTGGCATTGATAAGATCATCACCGGCCCGATGCTGCTGAGCGGTCTTGTGGGTTTCTACCTTGGCCTTGCCCTATGGCTGGTGATGCACAAACGCGATGTGCGGCGGCTGACCGCCTTCACTGCACGCCAGCGCGAGAAACAAGGGCCGCTCACGGCGACATTCGGGCCGGACGAGGTCACGATAGACAGCGCGCTCAGCCGCTCGACCTTTGCCTGGGGCTGCGTTGATGACGTGATCGCGATGGACGGCGCCACCGCGCTGCGCTCCGGTGCGCTGGTCTATGCCTTGCCGCATTCGGCCTTGCCCGACGGCGTTTCCGCGAAACAGTTCCATCAGGATCTGACCTCTTGGCAGGCGGCAGCACAATGACCGATCAGAGCTTTTCTTTTGTCTTTGACCAAGATGTCGGCACCGTCGTTCGTGCCTTGCGCACCAAATGGGACACGGGCCTGCCGCCCGTCAAAGGGCAGGCTTGGGCCTCGGTCATCAAACTGTTGCAATGCGTACTGATGGGCCTTGGTGCTTTGGGGTTTGGCATCGGGCTGGAATATCTGATCAGCGGGGAACTGGCGCTTTCGCTCTGGACCATCGCCCTTGGGGTCGTGCTGCTCTACATCGCGGTCTTTGGTGTGATCTTCGTCACCATGCCCGTCATGGCGCGGCGTGCTCTTGCCACGCGGGCCAATCAGGGACAGGTGCACATGACCCTTGATGCCACAGGCGTGCAGACGCGTATGGACAATTTCCAAAGCCACATCGCATGGGCAGGCGTCGAGGCAATGACCCGCACCAAGCAGAGCTTTGTCTTTTGGGTGGGCGGGAATCGTCCGTCACTGCCGTTCACCGCCTTTGAGGGGCCTGCTCAGATTGAAGCGGTGGACAAAGCCGTCAAACACTGGATGGAGGCATCGCGTTGAAGCAACCTTTGGGCGTCATCCTTGCCGGAGGGCAGGCCACCCGCATGGGCGGCGGCGACAAGGGATTTCTCCCTTTGGGTGACGGCACGTTGCTGTCGTCTGTCATCGCACGGCTGGAGCCTCAGGTGGCAAGCCTTGCGCTCAATGCCAACGGCGATGCCGCCCGTTTTGACAGTCTCGGCCTGCCGGTACTGGCCGACAGTATTGAAGGCTTTGCAGGGCCTTTGGCGGGCGTTCTTGCCGGTCTGGACTGGGCCGCTGCTCAGGGGGCCGAAACCATCGTTACCGCTGCCGCAGACACGCCATTCTTTCCTTGTGATCTGGTACCCCGCTTGTTGTTGCAGAGCGAAGGCATGGCCCATCCGCTGGTCCTTGCCGCCACGCCTGACCCCAAGCGCGGCACGGCACGCCATCCGACGTTTGGTCTTTGGCCTGTTGCCCTGCGCGATGACCTGCGCGCGGCATTGGCGGGCGGATTGCGCAAGGTCGTGATGTGGACCGGGGCCCATGGCGGTCGCGAGGCACTCTTTCCAGACGAGGCCGCGTTTTTTAACGTCAATAAACCTGACGATCTGGCACAGGCGGGGCGCATGTTATGAAAATCTATGGCGTCGTCGGATGGAAAAACGCAGGCAAGACGGGCCTTATGGAACGTCTGGTGGCCGAGATCACAGGACGCGGTATTTCGGTTTCGACCATCAAGCATGCGCATCACAGTTTTGATGTGGACCATGCAGGCAAGGACAGCTTTCGCCACCGCGCGGCAGGGGCCTCCGAAGTCTTGCTCAGCTCGCGTACCCGTGTTGCCTTGATGCAGGAATTGCGCGGTGCGGACGAACCAACGCTTGCGGATCTGCTGGCGCGTCTGTCGCCTGTCGATCTGGTCCTGATCGAAGGCTATAAGCGCGATGCCCACCCCAAGGTCGAAGCACACCGAAGTGCCACAGGCAATCCACTGATTGCCCCCGATGATCCCACCATTCGGGCCGTTGCCAGCGACATTGAACTGTCGCTTGATCGTCCCGTGTTCGACCTTGATGACACCACCGCCATCGCGGATTTCATTCTGGCAGAGGTCGGCTTGTGACCGGTTTTGATGTGATCGTCGTGGTCGACTGGTCTGGCGGAAATGACCGCGGGCCCAAGCCCAAAGCAGATGCGATCTGGGTCGGGGTGCAGGACAAGGACGGTCAGACGCAGACCTACCAGCGGAACCGGCTGGTGGCCGAGGTATTCCTTGACGCGCTGATTGCAGACCACCGCCGCAAGGGCCACCGCGTGCTCATCGGGTTTGATTTTCCCTTCGGCTACCCGCAAGGATTTGGTCAGGCGTTGACGGGATCGGAGGATCCGTTGGCAGTGCTGGGGTGGTTCGAGGACCGCATCGAAGACACCGCAAAAGCCAACAACCGTTTCGATATTGCAGGCGAAATCAACCGCACTTTCGGGCAGGGGCGTGGGCCATTCTGGGCAAACGGGCTTGATCGTGACATCGACGGATTGCCCCGCAGAAAGACGGATTATGTCAATCCGTTCCCTGACCGTCGCGCCTGTGAAGACCGCGCCAAGGGCACCTTTACCTGCTGGCAGATGGCGGGTGCCGGGGCTGTCGGCTCTCAGGTCATGATGGGTCTGCCCGTGCTGGCGCGGCTGCGCCGCAAACATGGCGCACGGGTCTGGCCGTTTGAGGTGCTGGACACAGATGTGGCCTTGGTCGAGGTCTGGCCTTCCCTGACCGCAGGGCCTGCCCCCAATGGCATGATCAAGGACCAGTGGCAGGTCAAAGAGGTCGCGCGCCAGATTGCTGGGCTGCCTGCTGCCGATCTGTCCCAAATGCTGGACGTGGATGCGCCCGTCGAAGGCTGGATCTTTGGGCTTGGCTTCGAGGACCGGCTGAAAAGCGCCCCGCCGGCTTTGAGCAACGATTGTTTCGCCTTGCCGCAAGGGGTGCATTGGACGCCGGTGGATGAAGCCCTGGACATGCTTAAGACGCGCCTGTCGCCTGTCACGGGGACGGAAACCGTGGGCCTGAACGATGCTTTGGGCCGTATCTGCGCGGCTGATGTCGTGGCGCTCAGAGCCAACCCGCCGCTGCCCAACACGGCTGTGGACGGCTATGGGTTTGCAGGTGGCAAAGGCCCGGGCGCGCATGCGCTGCCCTTGGCAGAGGTGCGTGCCGCAGCAGGAGATGCGCCCAGCGACTTGCCCGATGGTCATGCCATGCGCGTCCTGACGGGGGCCGCCTTGCCCACAGGTGTTGATACGGTGATCTTGCAAGAGGACGTCACGGTCGCTGGTGGCAAAGTGCGTTTTAACGGGCCTGTGAAGGCTGGCGCAAACACCCGCAAGGCGGGCGAGGACGTCACGAAAGATATGCAGGTTTGCGCAGCGGGCAGTCGTATCGGCCCGGCAGAACTGGCACTGATGGCCGCCACGGGGGTGGCCCGTGTGAACGTGCGCACAGGTTTGCGGGTGGGCGTACTGTCTACGGGCGATGAGCTCGTGAATGCGGGCGAAGAGGCAGCGGCCGGCCAGATTTTTGATGCCAACCGCCCGATGCTTCTGGGGCTGGTCGACGGGTTCGGGCATGATGCCGTTGATCTGGGATGCAGCCCTGATAACCGCGCGGCCTTGCGCGCCAAGCTGGACGCGGCAGCGGGCAGGGTGGATGTGATCCTGACCAGCGGTGGAGCCTCTGCCGGTGACGAAGACCATGTCTCCGCTTTGCTCAGGGACGCAGGTGCGATGGCGCTTTGGCGGATCGCGATCAAACCGGGGCGGCCCTTGGCCTTGGGGCTGTGGCAGGGTGTGCCGGTCTTTGGCCTGCCGGGCAATCCGGTTGCGGCCATGGTCTGCACGCTGGTCTTTGCCCGCCCTGCCTTTGGGCTGCTGGCGGGGGCCGGATGGGCCACGCCGCAAGGATTTGATGTGCCCGCCGCGTTTGAAAAACGCAAGAAGGCCGGACGGCGCGAATACCTGCGCGCCCGTATCCGGGAGGGGCGCGCAGAGGTTTTCGCCTCCGAAGGGTCTGGCCGCATCAGCGGCCTAAGCTGGGCTGAAGGTCTGGTCGAATTGCCCGAGCCTGCCAGCGACATCCGGCACGGGGATACCGTGCGGTACATCCCTTTCGGCAGCTTTCAGTAGGTAACCGGCGTATGGTCGTAGTTGGGCTGTGCACGGATCGCGTCGCGCCCCCCAAGCTCTGCGATGCGCACTTCTTGGGAGGCCAGCGCGGCCGCATTCACGGCCCTGTGGTCGGCAATGGCATCAAGGCGCGCGGTCATCTGTGCCAAAGTTGCAGCATAGGCGGGTTCAGACCCCAGATCGTGCTGCTCTCCCGGGTCCGCGGCAAGATCGAACAATTGCGAAGGATGCCCCGGATAGGCCACCAGCTTCCACTTGTCGTGGCGCAGCATGAACATGCCAACGGGCGCGCCGTAGTCGTGATACTCCGACAGGATCGCACGGTCGGGTTCAACCGGTCCCAGCAAAGAACGGGCGTGTTTGGAAAAGACCCCCTCCTGCGGCAGGCCTGACAAATCCAGCACAGTCGGGGCCAGATCAATCAGGGACACAGGGTCGCGGCGCACGTCGGGGACAATGTCCGGCCCTGCGATGATCAAGGGGACAGCCACGGATTCCTCGTACATGACCATCTTGGTCCAGAACCCGCGATCGCCAAGACATTCGCCATGATCCGAGGTGAAAATGACTGTGGTGTTCGCGTCCAACCCCGTTTCGGCCAGGACCGCAATGATGCGCCCCACCAGCGCGTCCACAAAGCTGCACAGCCCATAATAAGACGCGACGGCCACGCGGCGCATATCGTCATCAAAGGGGGCATCGTAGTCGCAAGCCTGCGCCATATGCGCCAGCACAGGATGGTCCGTGCCATCGTTGGCCCCTCGGGGGCGGGGCAAAGGGACAGTGGCGGGATCATAAAGATCGTAGAACGCCTGTGGACAGGTCAACGGATAATGCGGCCGCAGAAACGAGACATAAAGGCCGAAAGGTTTGGCAGCATCCGCCTGCTCTCGCAGCCAGTCCTCGGTACGGGCGCAGACGGTTTCGTCAAACCGGGTATATCCGTCATCCCCGGGGCCAATGTGGGTGGCAAAGCCGCTGGCATCAAACAGATCGTTGCGCTCTCGCATCAGCCCATGTACCCAGCCTTGGCCATTCGCAACATAGAGCGGGTCAATCTCGGTCTCGAAGCCGTTGTCGTCGGCGCCACTGCGAAAATGCAGCTTGCCAATCGAGGGCATAGCGCGGCCCGCATTGCGCAAGGCGTGGTGCCAACTTGGCTGCGCACCGGCGTAGGGCTGCGCGTTTGAGTAACATCCGGTCTCATGCACATAGCGGCCCGTGGCGATGGCGGCGCGGGCAGGCACGCAAATGGGCGAGGGCGTATAGGCCGCATCAAAGCGCAGACCACGGGCGGCAAGCGCGTCGATATGCGGGGTCTGGACCTGCGGGTGGCCTGCGTAACACCCCAAGCAATCGCGCCTCAGCTCATCGGTCATAATGACGATGACGTTGGGCGCGGCCATCTAGTCGAAGGTGCCCGCGCAGCGTCCCAGCAACATAAAGGCGCGGGCGGTACGAGTGTCTGCGACGGCAGAGATTTCTCCGTCAGAGGCATTGGCCTCGAATTCGCCAAAGCTCTTGTCGAAGCGGCGCAGGAAATGGTGCACCGCGTCACGGAAGATCGGGTCCTGCTTCATCCGCGCATTTGTCAGCGCAAGCGAAGAGCGGTCTCGAATGCCGCCTAAAGGCGCTATGGGCCGCCCCCGCGCGCCATGGGCGAACTGGCGCCAGACTTCGGGACGCGCGCGGTCAGGGCGTAGGTCGTCCATGTAGATGCCGTCTTGGGACAGTAAGGTCAGCACGTCTTGTGCGGCCTGTATCAATTGGCTGGCGGAGCGGTCTTTCAGCGCACGGCGCAGAGAGGCGAAACCCACTTCGTCCTCGGCCGTTTCGGGGAAATTGAGCGCGCGGATAAAATCTTCGGTGGGCAACAAGGGGGCGATATCTTCGGCCTGCGTCCCAAGGGCCAGCGTGGGCTGGTCGTCCGCCAAAGGCTCTACAGGGGTAGCGACAGGGCGTGCGTTCTCGTCGCGGCGGCTTTGGAAAGTGGCAAGCGCCGTTTCGGTCTTGCGCGCTGCGGCTGCAATTTCGTCCAGC